>NZ_JANSIK010000071.1:0-4010 GCF_047462035.1 Synechococcus sp. R5-15
ATATCCGCCTTTCATCCCGACCCTCCTGCTGTTGCAGAGAGTGCGGGGCTTCCCGGCGAGCTAGCTAATCTCTGCTGGCGCTATAATCAGTGTAGCGGTTTCTGAGCACGCTTAAGATGAGGACTGCCTATCAGTACCGTCTGCGGCCTACCCCCAGTCAAGTTGTTCTGATGGAGCAATGGCTGGAGCTGTTGCGCAAGCAGTACAACTATCGGTTGGCAGAGCGGTTTAACTGGTGGGAGCAAAACCGCTGTGATATAAACGCTTGCCCCTTAATCTGTCATTTGCCTGAGCTGAGAGACAGGCCTGATTTCTACTCCCAAAAACGGGACTTGGTGAATACCAAAGCAAGGTTCCCCGAATACCAAGCAATCCATTCGCAAGTCCTGCAAAACTGCATAGAGCGAGTGCATAAAGCATTCGACCGCTGGCTGAAAGGCGACCGTAACGGCAAGAGAGCAGGAAGGCCGAGATTCAAAGGGGCGGGCCGGTATCATTCCTTCACCTTTCCCCAGATGAAGCAGGACTGCCTTCAGGGGAAGTTCATTCATCTGCCCAAAATCGGAGCAGTAAAACTGATTCAACACCGTCCTTTGCCTGACGGGTTTGCTATCAAGACTGCCACTATCACCCGTAAGGCTGATGGGTGGTATGTGACATTAAGCCTGCAAGATGCGTCTGTCCCTGAATTAACCCCCGATTCGCCAACATCAGAGAACACGATAGGGATCGACATGGGGCTGGACTCCTTTTTGGTGACCGATACAGGGGAGTCCGTCCCAGTGCCCCAGTATTACCGCCGCGCCCAAAAGCGGCTGGAGAGGCTGCAGCGGTCTTTATCCCGCAAGCAGAAAGGGTCAAACCGCCGTAAGAAAGCCTTGAGGCGAGTGGCCAAGGCGCACCTCAAGGTGGCCAATCAGCGTAAAGATTTCCACTACAAAGTAGCCAAGAAGCTGGTAAGCAAAGGGAAGCATATTGCGTATGAGGCGCTCAACACCAAAGGCATTGCTAGAACCCGACTAGCGAAGTCTATCTATGATGCAGGGTGGGGGCAATTCCTGCAAATTCTCGCAGTCAAGGCTGAAAGAGCTGGGCTGAGGGCGATTGCAGTGGATCCAAGCGGCACAAGCCAAAACTGTTCTCAGTGTGGTCAGAAAGTACCGAAAACCATTCGAGACAGATGGCACTCTTGCCCGCATTGTGGGCTAGAGCTGAGCCGAGACCACAACGCGGCGATAAACATCAAATACAGAGCGGTGGGGCATCCCGTTCTCAAAGCTCAGGAAATGTCCTTTACAGGAGTCACTGAGAAGCCCGCACTCTCTCGCTTTAGCGGCGCGGAGCGCTTTGCGTCAGCATGAGTGCGGGAGCATGTCACCAGCTTTGTTCTTCCAACTCCTGCATCTGCCGGCGGTATTCCCGCCCAAAGGCTTGCAGCAGCCCTTCTGCATGGGAAAGAGGCCCTGCTTCATAGGCACGGGATCCCACCCCTTGCTGGGTGAGCTCGCACAGGTGCCAATCCTGTCGATTGGTGCGATCCCACAATTCCACCACCTCGCTGGGATCAAAACCATCCAGCGCCAAGGTCTCCGGCTCAAACAGCCAATCGCAGACAACCCGCGTCCGGTCGGATCCCTGGGGCCACAGAGTGTGGGTCATGACATAGTCCGGCTGCAGGCTCAAGAATAGATTGGGCATAAGGGTGTAGTAGTAGGCCCGCCGTTGGTTCTCGCCTCGCACGGTGGAGATCAGGGGCAAGCTGCGTTGGCCACTCATGTTTAGGCTGGTCACATCTGGATTGAGCAACATGTAGCCGCCCAAAAAGGGGCCTTCCATCAAGTCGTTGCGACCACTGCGAGCCGGCGAAAGGCGGGCCAATTCTGGGTGAATGAGCGGGCAGTGGTAGCACTCAGAGTAGTTTTCAAACAGCAATTTCCAATTGGCTTGAACGTGGTATTCAATACGATGGCCTCGCCGCAGAGCGGACAGGTTCCACTCTCGGAAACGACCTTGCAATGGGGCAAAAACCTCATCGAAGGGCTGAGGATTGCGGCTGAGGTTGACCCAGACGAAGCCTTCCCATTCTGCCAAGGCAGCGGAGTGGAGGGGATAATCTTCACGGCGAAAGTCTTCCACCTCGTGCATCTGGGGAGCCGCCAACAATTGTCCATCCAGCCCATAGCGCCAGGCGTGGTAGGGGCAAGGGATCCCATCGGCAAAATGGCCTTGGAGCTCGCTGCAGAGTCGGGTTCCTCGATGGCGACAGTGGTTGAAGAAGGCATGGGCTTGCCCCTTGGGATCCCGTACCAGGATCAGGCTTTCTCTGAGCACCTGCACCTGCAAAAAGTCTCCGGGTTGGGCCAGATCGGCACTGCGCCCCACGCAGAACCACTGCCGATAAAAAATCTGCTCAATCTCCGCCTCAAAGCGGCTGGAAGAAACATAGTAGTGGCCAGGCAGGGTGCGGGCGCCCGGTTGAACAGTAGCGGGATAGAAAGCGGTCATGGGGCAAAGCAGCGATAAGAAAAACTGCTGTGGGACTCTAGAGGCTTTGCTATCCAAGCTAACGCAGGGATCCCATCCGGCATCTATTCCAAGCAGATCCAAGGCATTTTTAAGGCATTTTTGAAGCATTCCCCCCAGGCACGCTGTGCTGCTCGCGCGAATACCCCAGTCTCCTGCCCACAAGGGGAGAGGGGGGCATAAGAACTCCGTCCTGCTGACGCAAATGGCTTATTCCCGCTAGGGGGACGTAGCGCTGTAGCCCAAGTCGCGCAGAAGGTGCTCAGAGCGCCGCCAGTGGGGCCGCACCTTGACAAACAGCTCCAGGTACACCTTGCCCAGGATCAGCTTTTGAATCTGCAGGCGGGCTGCCTGGCCGATCCGCTTGAGCCTTTCCCCCCCTTTGCCAATGAGGATCCCCTTTTGCGAGTCCCGCTCTACATAGAGGGTGGCCAAGATGCGGGTGACGTTGGGGGTTTCTTCCACCTGGTCGATGGTCACGGCCACGGAATGGGGCACTTCCTCGCGGGTCTGCAGCAGCACCTGTTCTCGGATCAGCTCCGCCATGATGAACCGCTCCGGCTGATCCGTCACCAGATCCGGCGGGTAGTAGTAGGGGCCGGTGGGCAGCAGATCGATGGTGGCTTGGATCAGGGGTGTCAAACTGCTGGGATCCAAGGCAGACACCCAAACGACAGGAGCGCCGGGGCGCAGGGCTTGGTAGCTCTCCTGGTGAGCTTGGCGCACGGCAGCATCCCGAGGAAGCAGATCCGCTTTGTTGCAGACGATCAGGCAGGGGGAAGCAGCAGGGATCCGCTCGGCAATAAAAGCATCCCCGCGTCCTGCCGGCACCGATCCATCCACCACGAAGAGGATCACGTCCACAGCGGCAATGGCTGCCTGGGCGTTGTGTACCAAGATTTCCCCCAGGCGGTGGTGGGGTTTGTGGATGCCAGGGGTATCCACCCAGATGATCTGGGCTTGGGGTAGGGAGAGGATCCCCTGCAGGCGGTTGCGGGTGGTCTGGGCCACGGGAGAGGTGATGGCAATCTTTTGTCCCACCAGGGCGTTGAGTAGGGTGGACTTGCCCACATTGGGCCGCCCGATCAGCCCCACAAACCCCGACTTAAACCCTGGCGGGGCAGCCGGGATCGCAGACAGTTCCCCACTGCTGACACGACCGGGCGCCGCTTCCCCTTCTGCTGCAGCAGCGGAGGACTCTGTCCCGCCGTCGCCAATGGATCCCTGTCCCTCAGGGGAGGGATCCCTCCCGTCTGGAGGAGAGTGGGAAGATCCGGCGCTCTGCTCTCGTAGCTCTTCTAAAGGCTCTGTCCCGCTGTCGCGAGAGGAAGCTGGGGATGGGGAGGGTCGGGATCCCTGCAGGACGGCCAGCTTGAAGTTGTAGTTCTCCACCATGCCTGGGATCAAAAACAGGTCAATCAACTGCCCAATGCCCAACAGGCCAAAGGTGAACAGCCAGAGAACGCCTGTGCCGGTCTTGCCCAGGT
>NZ_JANSIK010000072.1:0-58103 GCF_047462035.1 Synechococcus sp. R5-15
ACGTGATCGAGCTGCTCTGGGATGCCTGTAGCGGCTTGCTGGAATCCCTGGTTCCCGGGATCCAATGCCCACCGTTGCCCCCCCGTGCTTGAGAGCTTGTGTGTTTACTTATAGTCAATTCAAATGGCGATGAGACGGTAGCCAGTACAATAGCTCCGTTTGCGATAGTCATTCCGAATAAGTCTGGGACATTTGCCCTGCCTTCGATCTCTAACCGGCCAACACAAACATACCCCTTATCTGTCTCCCAAAGCAGACTAGGGGAACCTGGGATCCCCAAGTTGCTTTCCTGCAGTCTGAAACAACCATATATCCTGGCCCAGAGGGATCCTCATCTAACTTAATTGCCTCTATTTCCGATAATTGCCTCTATTTCCGATGCTGCTCCGGCAATTTGTCGGATTCATCCTCATCAGCGTTTTGTGCAGATTGGGATCCACGTAACTCCAGACACCGCGCCTTTGCTTAGGTACGGGCTGAGAAGGGAACTTCCGGCTCCTCCGAGCCAACGATGTACGGGTCGTCTCCAAACGAAGTGTATTCGCTGTAGAGCTCGTCAGCAGTCATGCTGGGCCGCAAAGCCTCAATCAAAAACTCGTCGACGATACGCTTACAAGCGGCAATTGCGGCTTCGAGGGTCTCAAACTTTCCGTACTCGTACTCTTTATATTTCTCCACATAGTGGAAGTTGTCGGCAACCACCACAGTAAATGGGCGCGCTGGATCGGAGCCGGGCATGAGGTGAGGTCTAATGCTGCTGTTACTTCCGACATTATACATTTCTCTTAAGGGTTTATCAATTGTCGAAGAGAGGTTTCTAATAAAATAAGATCTTCTTGAATCGTTTGCCAGATGATGGACAAACTCACTTGAAAATACTCATGGATCACAATATTCCGCATTCCCCGCATTTCGTCCCATGGAACTTCAGGATGCGAAGCCTCCACCTCTGGTGGAATGCCGCGAACTGCTTCACCAATAATTGCAAGATTATACAAAACTGCCCCAACTGTCTTTCGATCGACTTGAAATTCATCGAACGTGATGTCTTTTATAAACTCTCGGATCTCTTCAATCGCAGCTAGCACGTCTCTTACTCTGTTCTGCCAATCTCTAGAAGGCACGAACCACCTCCCGGAGAACGGATTCTTGCAGATAGGGCTTGAGGGAGTCAGGCGTACCTAGATCAACCGGACTCTCTAAAATTTCCTCTAGATATCGTTTCAAGCGTACAAAAGTGAACAATCCAACTGGACGGTCAAACTCTACTAGCAGATCGATATCACTGTCTGTTTGCGCTTCATCCCTTGCTACTGAACCAAAGAGCATTAGAGACTTTACGCCAAAGTCCTTCAGAGTGTTCTGGTGATTTGCCAGTAATGTAAGGACTTCCTGTTTTTGCATTACCCAACCTGCAATGAAAAGAAAAGTCCATTATGAATTATAGCTCACCTATTTCCTCTCAATTACGACTCAAACAAAGATTCATAACGCTTTGCAGGTCGCAGGCACAGTTGAGCCGAGGCACACCTTGCAGAGGACAGGGATCCCTGGGTTCCCGCAATGAGGGCATTTGAGCTTGCTCATCATCTTGTCTCTGGGTACATCTAACGGCACGCACATCTTGCCTTGCCATTAACAGCCAGTTCAAGAAACTTGTCGTCTTTGGGATCACGACACGTCGCCACGCGCTCTACAATCTCCACCAAGACGCCATCTCTAACAAAAGTGCTCAAGAACTCCATCCGTTCTTCCTCGGTTATATACCTTTCAAATCCTTTGCGCCGCAGGACATCGCTCAATTCTTCTTCTTTACACGTGGGGTGGGAACACAGTGTGACTTGAGGGGGGAGAAATCAACCCCGGCATCCCTCACCGTGAACCTTAGCCTCCCTGCTTGCAGTGGCACCCTGCATGTCTTATCAAGGAACCCATCCCACATCGGATTCTCGATTTCGGTCCCGTACCTCATTACGCATCTCCCCCCCGCCTTACCCGCCACTTCGATGGTCGTAGAGCCGAAGGCGAAGAAGACCAACCGCCGCTCAGGAGTACACGCGCCGAAATCGATCTCAATATCAGCGCGCCCTCCCTGAGCGTGAGTCGGTACAGATGTCAGTGGCAAGACGAGCAGCGCCGAGGCCATAACCCTGAGAGCTATACATCTCTTCATCGGCAGACTTCTCATTATGAACCGCATCGATCAGCCATCTAACGGCCTGCGCTTCACCTGCGCCGCGAAGCGCAGCGGAGCGGTGTCAGGTGGAAGCGCGTGTTGGGCGGCGTAGTTGTTGTTCATGGTCTGTACTTCTGGTTTAAGGTGTATGCCGCCCATGCTAAGGCGATTGAAGATTCATCGGTAACATGAATCCAAAACCTTGCGCCAAAATTATCTTTATCTTGGAACGTTCCTATAAGCCGTTTTTTGCCATCTTCTTCTCGAACATAGAATCCAATACCCTTAATTGATTTCTGCTTGTCGTAAGGCAATGAGTTCGCTGTTACTATCCATGGGTTTTCCCGCCAAACTTTTCCCACGAAATCTCTAAACCCAATTGGGTAATGGTCATCTCTAAACGATGGCTCTTTTTTATTTTCGGCTGGTATTAGTCTTACCGGCTTTGGGTTGCGGATACGAAAACCTGTTAAGTAAATCTGCCCTATCGGACTTAATTCGTAAACAGACTCCCCATCAACAACAATCTCTGCCAATAAAACACGAAGCTTTTCGTCAATTTCACCTAATTCACTGCGCGAAAACGCTCCGCCGCGTTCAAAGTCTGTTAGTACATCTGCATTTTGTGCAAGAATTTCGTAGTCGAATGATATGGGCAACGGAGGAAAATCTATAATTTCCGAAAATCTCTCGTGTTTATAAAAAACAGGTATGTTCAATGCCTGCCCAACAATAACGGCTATTGCTATTTGCGCTTTGTATCCGCCAGTTGCGTCAATGGCGACATATTCAGCACCACCAAATCTTTGTATATATTCGCCAGCTTTGCGAACAAGATTTCTTAAGCCGTGAACTCTAAAATCTGTGGGGCGCTCATCTTGAAGATTATCAACAGTTTGATATTCGAGATTTCGTAAATTGAGGTCGGTACGTCGTTCAAAATAGCGCTTTAGAAATTCTCCTGTGTTTTTTCCTTTAGGAGTATCCGAAACAAGAAAAATTAGATTTTCAAGTTCAAGCCAGCTTTTTCTTCGGGCTTCTTCTATTGTGTTGATTTCAGCGCCGCACACTCTGTCGGTTGGCGAGACTCTAAGCATCTCTTCAGCTAAATTTGTCCAATTTTGTTCATCATAAGCCTAAATTTGTCCAATTTTGTTCATCATAAGCCTTGCGAATATTTTCCCAATTTGATGGCACATTGGGTGTAGTTGCTGACAAACGACTTAAGTTGCCTTCAAAAAGACTTGTTCCAACCGTGCATATCAAAGTATTTCTCTGGGGCATAAAATCTCTCCCAACTTGAACTTAGGCGAAGCCGCCCAACGTCTGAACTCACCCGCGGCCACTGGCTTTGGATGATATGAACAGCTTAGCATACGGTCGGGTGCAGTGACTTGTTATGTTGTGTAAATTTTTCCACCGATCGGTTCAACTACCCACAGACCCCAGCGCCCCTTCACCAACAACCTTGACTAGGCACAAGTCTAGCGCTGGCAACATAACGGCCGAACTCACCCGCCACCCCAAACCAAGGATCCCAATCAGTAATCTACCTCAAGGTCGGGTGCAGTGACTTGTTATGTTGGGTAACCCATCAGCCCCAAAAGCATCAGGATCCTCAGTGACCAGCCCCCAGGGATCCCTACCCAATCACTGACTTTCTACCAAGGCTGGCAACATAATGACAATGATTTGGGATGAGGCTCGCGCTATATCGAGATTTCTGAGCTTGGTTGAGGGATCCATTTTTTTTTGCTTATTGTATTGAGTACATTGAGACCATTAGAATTGAGCATAGGAAAGCCAAACTATAGTTCTTCACCTGACAAAAGTGGTTCAAACTCTTTGTATGCTTGATAATTACGAAAATGTCGAGCGTAAATTTCTGCTCCATCAAGATCGACATCATACAAAACTTGATTCACATCAACAATATGCTTTAACTTCCACGTTATTGAGTCACCTACTTCATTATTAAATGTACATATATGAGCGTTTGCATATTCCTGGGCTTTCTGATTTGCTTCTTCTAGAGAACTAGCCTTTATTAGCATAAAACTCTCTTCAAAAAGAGTTTTATAGTCTGGCGATGATGATGAAGATTCATAAACTAACACAGCGATATAAACGTTTATGTCTTGACGATCCATTCTGATTCTCCAACTATTTCAAAAATCCGCGATCATTTAACAGCTTCCACGCTTTCTTGTAGTTTGCGGCATTTCCCGCCTTTATGTTGCCAAGTGTTTCGTTCAAAAGCTCTCCTGGAAATTCTTGTCTGATTGATGCTTTTCGGCATCTGCTAATGAAGCTATCAGCAATGTCACCCAAATTGTTATTAGCAACACAGTCGGCAGACGGACAACTGGCGGTGTAGAAAGCTGGATCCGCTGAGGATAGGGATCGCTCTACGGATGGGCCACAGGGATCCGGGGCAGGCAGATAACAGCTATCTTCTACCTTCAGGCAGATAACAGCTATCTTCTACCTTATTGCAGGCACATCCCGGCGGTTGATGGCACTCCAAGTTGACGTTGATGCAGCTATTGCCACAGGCTTTACCCGTCACACATCGACGACAACAGGTACTGCAATCGACGGGATCACCTGGCTGTGACCGTTCTACCCCAATGATGGACAGTGATGGATCCGAGTTAATAGTCGAAGCAGTCCGAGATCCACTGCCACAACCCACAAATAGGAGCAGCGATAACAGTATTAGAAAAAACTGTGCGAGCTTAAATGGTTGAGCTTTCATACAATGAGATCCATCAGTTTGCTTCACTCGTGCTAATTGAGAGGACAAGGTATCGATGACAAGAGTTTTAGAATCTTGACTTGTCATGTCAATGGAATCCCTTTCTTTAGCAACGAGTCTTGATTAGGGCTGGCAACATAACATGTGTTTCTGCAGCTAGATGACTGATAATCACCTAAGAAGCAGACTTTTCCATCGCCTAGTGTAATGCTACCCTAATTTGTCTGTATAGTCAACATTTTGAGCGATAATTACCTCCAAAGGGTTTTTATCTGGCTGAATGAGCATTAACACACCCATACCTAGACCCAGAAAGCTCCTGGAGCAAGTCAGTGATGCCCTCCGGGTCAAACACTACTCCTACCAAACCGAGAAATCTTATCTTCTCTGGATCCGTCGCTTTATCTTGTTTCACAACAAGCGACACCCCAAGGAGATGGGCGGCGAAGAAATCAACGCCTTTCTCACTCACCTGGCGGTGGAGGGTAAGGTTGCCGCTTCCACCCAAAACCAGGCTCTCAGTGCGCTGTTGTTCCTTTACCGAGAAGTGCTGCATCTGGAGCTAGACCTTGACCTAGACGCCGTGCGAGCCAAACGGTCACGCTATTTGCCTACGGTCTTAACCCCTGAGGAGGTCAAAGACATCATTGTGCATCTATCCGGGATCCATCGCTTGGTGGTGCAGGTGCTGTATGGCAGTGGCTTGCGATTGGCGGAAGCCCAGCAGCTCCGGGTCAAAGATGTGGATTTTAACCAACGGCAACTGGTGATTCGCAATAGTAAAGGGATGGAGAGCCGGTTAACGATGCTGCCAGAAACCTTAGTGGAACCTTTGCAAGAACACTTGCTCTGGGCAAAGCGACAACATCAGCAGGATTTGGAACAAGGATACGGCTCAGTCTATCTGCCATTTGCTTTGGAGCGCAAGTATCCCAATGCGGAGCGGGAGTGGAGCTGGCAATATGTCTTTCCGGCAGAAAGGTTATCTCAGGATCCTCGCACTGGTATCACCCGCCGCCATCATTTGCATGAGTCTGGATTACAACGGGCGATTAAACAAGCTGTCCAAAAAACCGGGATCCCCAAGCGGGTCAGTTGCCACACCTTCCGCCATAGTTTCGCCACTCATCTCCTGCAAAACGGCTACGACATCCGCACCGTCCAAGAATTGTTGGGCCACAAAGATGTCAAAACCACCATGATTTACACCCATGTGCTGAATAAAGGCGGGCGCGGGGTGAGAAGTCCATTGGATCCTTAGAAGGGGACGCTCTCTGGGGAAGGGATCCTCTTCCCCTTTACAGTACCTCAGCGATCATTGCGAATTATTACGACCTTGCCGCCATGCTCCCAGCAGGGATCCGTTTCTCTGGTAGAACGGGAAACAGACAATAGGGGATCCTGCCTATCGCGTCAGAGGGACGGAGTCCTTTCGCGTTAGCAGGACAGAATCCTTTCCCCGGTTTACCCAATTTTTGCATTGCACGACGGAGAGCGACCGCATGTTTACTCTGGTTAAGCCCATCACCCGCCACGTTACCCCTGCCGAGGTAGGGGATCGCCGCTTGATGAAGGTGGTGTATGTGGTGTTGGAGCCGCAATATCAGAGTGCCCTGACCGCAGCAGTGCAGCGCATCAACGCCCACAACTCCAAGCTGGCGGTGGAGCTGTCCGGCTATCTGGTGGAGGAGCTGCGGGATCCCGCGGGCTATGAGGCTTTTCGGCGGGATCTGGAAACGGCCAATGTCTTTATTGGATCCTTGATCTTCATCGAGGACATTGCCCAGAAGGTGGTGCAGGCGGTAGAACCCCTGCGGGAACGGCTGGATGCGGTGGTGGTGTTTCCCTCCATGCCGGAGGTGATGCGCCTGAACAAGATGGGAGCCTTTTCTATGGCGCAGCTAGGCCAGTCCAAGAGCGCCATCGCCCAGTTCATGCGCAAGCGCCAGCAGGGATCCAACTTCCAGGAGGGGATGTTGAAGCTGCTGCAGACGCTGCCCAAGGTGCTGAAGTATCTGCCCTTCGACAAGGCGCAGGATGCCCGCAACTTCATGCTCAGCTTCCAGTACTGGCTGGGGGGATCCCGCGAGAACCTGGAGAACTTTTTGCTGATGTTGGCGGATCGCTACCTGCCGGGGATGCGGGGGCAGCTCTCCTTTGCCGAGCCGGTCACCTACTTGGAGATGGGCATCTGGCACCCCTTGGCGCCGCAGATGTTTGCCAGTCTGGCGGAGTATTTGGATTGGTACAACGCCCGCGAGGATCTGCCGCAGGACGTGAAGGATCCCTTGGCTCCCTGCGTGGGGTTGGTGTTGCAGCGCACCCACCTGGTGACGGGGGATGATGCCCACTACGTGGCCATGGTGCAAGAGCTGGAGTCGCGCGGGGCGCGGGTGGTGCCGGTGTTTGCCGGGGGTCTAGATTTCTCCAAGCCAGTGAACGAGTTTTTCTGGAACGCGCAGAAGACAGCGCCCATTGTGGATGTGGTCGTGTCGCTAACCGGGTTTGCCCTGGTGGGAGGGCCGGCGCGGCAGGATCACCCCAAGGCGGTGGAAGCGCTGCAACGGCTGAATCGCCCCTACATGGTGGCGCTGCCCTTGGTGTTTCAATCGACGGAGGAATGGGCTGCCAGCGACCTGGGGCTGCACCCGGTGCAGGTGGCTCTGCAGATTGCCATTCCCGAGCTGGACGGGGCCATTGATCCCATCATCCTCTCAGGGCGGGACGCGGCCACCGGCAAAGCTCACGCAATGCAGGATCGGATCGAGCTGATCGCGGCGCGGGCCATTAAATGGGCCAATTTGCGGCGCAAGCCCAAGCTGGAGAAGAAGATCGCCATCACCGTCTTCAGCTTCCCACCGGACAAAGGCAATGTGGGGACAGCAGCCTACTTGGATGTATTTGCCTCTATTCACCGGGTGATGCAGGCCCTGGCCCACAACGGCTATGACCTCGGCTCTGTTCGCGACAGCGGGACGGAGTCCTTGCTGCCCAAAACCCCGCAGGAGCTGATGGAGTCCATCCTGCACGATCCCCAGGCCCAGTACGCCAGCCCGGAGCTGAATGTGGCCGCCAAACTGTCGGTGCGGGAGTACGAGGCGCTGACACCCTACGTGAAAGCCATCGAGCAATACTGGGGGCCAGCGCCGGGGCACCTGAATACCGATGGGCAAAATCTGTTGATCTACGGCAAGCACTTTGGCAATGTGTTCATCGGGGTGCAGCCCACCTTCGGCTATGAAGGGGATCCCATGCGGCTGCTTTTTTCCAGGTCAGCCAGCCCCCACCACGGCTTTGCTGCCTACTACACCTACCTGGAGAAAGTGTGGGGGGCGGATGCGGTGCTGCACTTTGGCACCCATGGATCCCTGGAGTTCATGCCGGGCAAGCAGATCGGCATGTCGGGCGAGTGCTATCCGGATAATCTAATTGGATCCCTGCCCAACCTGTACTACTACGCCGCCAACAATCCCAGTGAGGCCACTATTGCCAAGCGGCGGGGCTACGCCTGTACCATCAGCTACCTGACGCCGCCGGCAGAAAACGCCGGCCTCTACAAGGGGCTGCAAGAGCTGCGGGAGATGATCGGCTCCTACCAAACCCTGCGGGAGGGGGCGCGGGGCATCGCCATCGTCAACGCCATCTGCGACAAGGCGCGGCTGGTGAACCTGGACAAGGATGTGGAGTTGCCCCAGGGGGACGCCGCCCAGTTGAGCTTGGAAGAGCGGGACAGGGTGGTGGGCAAGCTCTACGCCCAGCTGATGGAGATCGAGTCGCGGCTGCTGCCCTGTGGCCTGCACGTGATCGGGGCGCCCCCCACCGCCGAAGAGGCGATTGCCACCTTGGTGAGCATTGCCAGCATCGACCGCCCGGAAGAAGGGATCCTGGGTCTGCCGCGCATTCTTGCCCAAAGCCTGGGCCGGGACATCGACGAGATCTACCGCAACCGAGATCGGGGGCACCTGGCGGATACGGAGCTGCTGGATCGCATCAACAAAGCTTGTCAAAAGGCAGTGGCAGCTCTGGTGCAGGAGCAGACCGATGCCCAGGGCCGGGTCGCGCGGGTGGCCAAGCTCAACTTTTTCAACATGGGCCGGCAAGCCCCCTGGTTGGCAGTCCTAAAAGAAGCGGGCTACCCCCAGGTGGATCCGGATCTTTTGAAGCCCTTGTTTGAATTTCTGGAGGAGTGCCTCAAGCAAATTACCGCCGACCAAGAGCTGGGATCCCTGCTGCGGGCCTTGGAAGGGGAGTACATTTTGCCGGGGCCGGGGGGGGATCCCATCCGCAACCCCAATGTGTTGCCGACAGGGCGCAACATCCACGCTTTGGATCCCCAGTCTATCCCCACGGCAGCCGCGATTAAGTCTGCGGAGATCGTGGTGGAACGGCTGCTGGCCCGCGAGATGAGCAGCAACGGCGGCAAGTACCCGGAGACCATCTCGGTGGTGCTCTGGGGCACCGACAACATCAAGACCTATGGGGAATCCCTGGCGCAGGTGCTGTGTTTGCTGGGGGTGCGACCCAAACCCGATGCCCTGGGGCGGGTGAACAAGGTGGAGCTGATCCCCTTGGAGGAGCTGGGCCGTCCCCGAATCGATGTGGTGGTGAACTGCTCGGGGGTATTCCGGGATCTGTTTGTCAACCAGATGGATCTGATCGACCGGGCGGTAAAGCTGGCGGCCACGGCCAACGAGCCCCTGGAGCTGAACTTCGTGCGCAAGCACGCCTTGCAGCAGGCAGAAGAGCTGGGGCTGACGTTGGAGCAGGCGGCAACGCGGGTCTTTTCCAACGCTTCCGGATCCTACTCCGCCAACATCAACCTGGCGGTGGAAAACAGCTCCTGGGAGGACGAGAGGGAGCTGCGGGAGATGTACCTATCCCGCAAGTCCTTTGCCTTTGGCTCGAATCTGCCTAACCAGCAGATGCGGCAGCTTTTTGAAGCCAGCTTGAAGACGGTGGATGTGACCTTCCAGAACCTGGACTCCTCGGAGATCAGCCTGACCGATGTCAGCCACTACTTCGACGCGGATCCCACCAAGCTGGTGCAAAGCCTGCGCCCCGACGGCAAGGCCCCCTCGGCCTACATGGCAGATACCACCACGCCCAACGCCCAGATCCGCACCCTGAGCGAAACCATCCGTCTGGACGCCCGCACCAAGCTCCTCAACCCCAAGTGGTATGAGGGGATGCTCAAGCACGGCTACGAAGGGGTACGGGAGATCGCCAAGCGGTTGGTCAACACTTCGGGCTGGTCGGCCACGGCAGGTGCGGTGGACAACTGGATCTACGAGGAAACCAACGAGACTTTCATCAAGGACGAGGCGATGCGGCAGCGCTTGATGAACCTCAACCCCCACTCCTTCCGGCGCATTGTCGGATCCCTGCTGGAGGTGCATGGGCGTGGCTACTGGCAGACTTCCCAGGCCAATATCGAGCGTCTGCAGGAGCTGTACCAGGAAGTGGAAGACCGGATCGAGGGGGTGGAGTAGAGAGTTCTCCCTGTCCTAAGTTGGCCCGAACGGGCATCTCTACCCCTCTCTCTCCTGGGGAGGGGGGCAGGGTAGCTCTACCCCACCAGGTCAAGCCAGCGCAGGTAGCCCTCCACCAGTTGGGATCCGGCTAGAGCGGCTACCCCTCCGCCCATAGCCAAGTAGGGGCCGAAGGGGATGGGCTTTCCCAGGCGGGCCCGCCCCTTGGTCATGGCCAGCAAGCTAGCCAGCAGGCCAAACCCGGAACCCAAAAGAAGGGCCACCACCACCCCCTGCCAGCCCAACCACATGCCGATCAGGGCCAACAGCTTGCCATCTCCCCCACCCATGGCCTCCCGTCGCAAGGCCCACTGGGCCAAAAGGCCAATCCCCTCCAACAGCCAGAGGCCCAGCACAGCTCCTGCAATCCCTTCCACCAGTGACAGGCCTGTAGCGGCCAGGGATCCGGATCCCTGGAGCCACGGCAGAGCCAGGCGGGCCAAAAGCCCCACCACCAGGCCTGAACGGGTCAGCTCCTCCGGCAGCAAAAAGGTATCCAGATCGATGAGCGCCAGGGCCAACAGCCAGCTCAACAAGATGCAGGTGAGGATCCCTTGGGCAGAAAACCCCAAAGCGCCGATGCTGAGGGCAAACAGGCCCATTGTCAACGCCTCAACGGCAGGGTAGCGCCAGCTAATCTGCGCTCCACAATGGCGGCAGCGACCGCGCAGCAACAACCAGCCTAGGATGGGAATGTTCTCCGTGGGGCCCAGCGGCGTCTTGCAGCTTGGACAATGGGATCCGGGATGGAGCAGAGAAAGACCCTGCGGCAGGCGATAGACCACCACGTTCAAGAAGCTGCCCACACAGGCCCCCAGCACCAGTACCAGCACCCAGGCCAACAGGCGCAGCTCCCAGATTCTGTTGGCGTCGGCGCTGCTCAGCCACATCATGCTCAGCCACATCATGTGAGCGTTGTGCAGTAGGGGAGAATCTCGAGCATGGCAGCCATTCCCATCGCGTCGGCAGGACGGAGTCCCTAAAGGCAGAAAAAGGAAGGATCTGCTCTGTCAGCGTAGCTCCTTGTGCCTCACCGCAGCGGCTCCAATTGCTGCAGCGGAATAAAAGTTTCCTGGGGCAGCAGGATGGGGAACTCGGAAAAGATCAGATCCCCTCGCAGGGTACGGCGGTGAATAACTACCCCCCGCGGAGGTTGCTCCAGCACTTCCGGTCGATACTGCAGATGAAATTGATAAATCTGGCGAGCCGCTTGAAGCAGAGCGCTGTCCATGAGCTGTTTTCCTTGCCAAATTCACAACTACCCTAACGACATTCCCATCGCGTCGGCGGGACGGAGTCTTTAGACCTTTTGGGATCCCCAAAGTTCTGTCTGCCATCCCTCAGACTTTTTTAGAACGGTTAAGGCTTCTGAAAAGCCGAGGATCCCCTGAGCCGAACACCTGCTGCTTCCCAAAAGACAAGTCACCCGCCCCCGCCAGCCTAAACTTAGGATATCGCCGCCGAGGACTTATGGGTCACCTCCGCCCACTCAATTCTCGATGTCTGTCCAGGAATGGAGGCCATAGAGCACTCTGGAGTTGTCGGCAGCCAGCCTAAGACAGTTTGACGTCAGGGCTGGGGGAGATCAAATCTGGGCCGATGCTGTAGGAAGAGCCGCGGTAACTGGGTTTGGGATTGAGCTTGTCTTGAAAGCGGGTGATGATCTGGATGGTGCGCTGTACATCCGCCGGAAAGATCACCACCAGGTCTCCGGGTTCGGCTTTCTCCAGAGCGGTTTCGATAGCAGTTGCCTCATCCAAGATTTCCTGCAGACGATCCCCTGCCTTTTCCTGTTCCCAACCCTGCCGGATTAGGGCGGCCACCTCGCCTGGTTCCCGTCCTCGCCGGTCATCATCTTCTTTGACAATGGCTCGGTCGAACATGCGCGCTGCCAAGACTCCCAGCTCTCGTAGGTCGCTGTTGCGCCGATCCCCAGGCCCGCCGATAACCCCAATTTTTCGTTGGCAATCCCAGCGCTCCAGGGTACTTTGAATGGCTTCGTAACCTGCTGGGTTGTGGGCATAGTCCACCAACACCTGGTAGCCCCCTACATCAAACAAGTTGAGGCGACCGGGGGTCTGGGCTACAGAACTGGTGAAGGTGCCCAGCGCCATGCGGATGTCGTCGATGGAAACCCCGTGCAGGAAGGCTGCCAAAGTAGCGGCCAGCACATTTTGGATCATGAAGCTGGCCTTGCCAGAGAGGGTGAGGGGAATTTTGGTTACATCTTCTATGCGCAGTTTCCAGCCCCGTTTCAAAATTGAGATGTGGCCCTCTTCATAGACAGCTGCTATGCCCCCGGAAGCAATGTGCTTTTGAATGAGGGGATTTTCCGGGTTCATGCTGAAATAGGCCACTGTCGCCTTGACATTGGCGGCCATGGCGGCCACCAGACCATCATCGACATTCAAGACAGCGTAGCCCCGCTCGTGTACCGCTTCCACCAAGACGGATTTGACGCGGGCCATGTCTTCTAGGGTTTCGATATCCCCCAACCCCAAGTGATCTGAGGTTACGTTGAGCACCACGCCAATATCGCATTCCGGAAACCCCAGCCCCTCTCGCAAAATGCCGCCTCGCGCCGTTTCCAGCACCGCCACTTCTACGGTGGGATCCCTGAGCACCAGGCGGGCGCTGTGGGGGCCGGTCATGTCTCCCTTGGCAATTTGATGGTTTTGGATGTAAACGCCGTCGGTGGTGGTGAAGCCGACCCGCTTGCCGATGCCTTTGAGGATGTGGGCGATCAGGCGGGTGGTGGTGGTTTTGCCGTTGGTGCCGGTGACGGCCAGGATGGGGATGCGGGTGTGGCTGCCGGGGGGAAAGAGCATGTCGATGATGGGCTCAGCCACATTGCGCGGGATCCCTTCGCTGGGGGCCAGGTGCATGCGCAAACCCGGAGAAGCGTTCACCTCGACAATGCCGCCACCGGTTTCGTTGACGGGCTGGGCAATGTCCGGGCAGATGAGGTCGATGCCCGCCACATCCAGGCCGATGATCTGAGCTGCCCGTTCGGCAATGAAGGCGTTGTAGGGATGGATGATATCGGTGCAATCGACGGCGATGCCTCCGGTGCTCAGGTTGGCGGTGGATTTGAGGGTGCAATGTTCTCCTTCGGGCAGCACCGTATCCAGGGTGTAGCCTTTGCTTTCGAGGATGCGCAGGGTCATGTCATCAACGCTAATTTGGGTCAGCACGTTTTCGTGGCCAAACCCCCGCCGCGGATCCCTGTTGACTTCGTCGATCAGCTCTTGAATGGTGGAGCGGCCATCTCCCACCACATAGGCTGGGATCCGCTTGGCCACAGCCACCAGCTTGTTGTTGATCACCAGCAGTCGGTAGTCATCCCCCACCAGGTGCTTTTCCACCAACACCACATCGGAGTATTGGCTGGCGGCATCGTAGGCGATCTCGGCGGCTTCCAGGCTGGTGATGTTGACGGTGATGCCCTTGCCGTGGTTGGCGTTAAGGGGCTTGATCACCACCGGAAAGCCCCCGACATCCTCGATGGTGGCTGCCAACTCGCTGCGGCGACGCACCGTATAGCCCTTGGGCACCGGGATCCCCATGTCCTGCAGCAGTTCTTTGGTGGCCCGCTTGTCGGCGGCCAGGTCGGCGGCAATGATGCTGGTTTTTTCAGTGGTGGTGGCTTCGATGCGCTTTTGGTAGACGCCGTACCCCAGTTGCACCAGGGATCCCTTGTTGAGGCGCAGATAGGGGATCCCGCGCAGGGCGGCCTCGTCCAGCAAAGCTTGGGTGCTGGGGCCGAAGCGGACGTTCTCTCGGATCTCTCGCAACTCTTGAATGTCCAGTTCTAGGTCGCGGCGGTAGTCTTCTCCATCCACCAAAGCCTGACAGAGGTAGACTGCAGCTTTGGCCGCAAAGCGCCCGGCCTCTGCCTCTTGATACTCGAACACGACGTTGTAGGTGCCGGGGGTGGAGGTTTCGCGGGTGCGGCCAAAATCCACTTTCATGCCGGCCAGAGTCTGCAGTTCCAAGGCCACATGCTCCACCACATGGCCCATGAGGGTGCCCTCTTCCACCCGTTGCAAGAATCCCCCATAGCAGCCGCGGGAGCACTGGTGTTCCCACAGTCCCGGCAACAGGGCCTCCAACCTTTCTTTGAAACCCGGGATGGTGTTGGTGGGTCGCTCCTGCAAGTCTTCCAGATCAAGCCGCATTTGAATCAGCTTATGACGACGGATGCTCCAGTAGTTGGGGCCACTGAGAACGCGGATGGATCGGATGCGCATAGGGTCTAGGGGAAACAGCGGGGAAGGGGACAGATAACTTAGGGTCGTTTTAGGGTCGTTTTCAGGATGCCGGCGCAGGAAACTGCCAAGGACTACATCCCGCTGGCGCGACCAGCCCTAATCTACACTCCCTTTGCCAAGGTCGAGAAAGAGTATCCTTTAATACAATTCTTTCGGCAGGCGAGCAAGGTTAAGACAACGCAATGGATCCCGCTTGACCACATCGGTACAGTGGGGGGCAGACGGGTCTGCGGCACATGGAAAGAACCTATCTGCTGGGGTTGGGCTGGATCTTGGGCCTGCTGGTGCGGGCTTGGCCCCAGGCTGCCGGGTGGGGCTGGGGGATCCTGCTGGGATTGGGGCTGGCGGGATCCCTGCTGTGCCGGCGGCAACCGCGTCTGGCCCGCACTTGGCTGGCGATGGGTCTGGTGGGGTGTCTGGCTTGGAATTACCTGGGTTGGCGGCAGCCTTTTCCCGGCCCGACGGATATCAGTCTGTTGGCCCCCCAGCAGCAGATGAACTTGGTGGGCACCGTCCTCTCGGAACCTCGTCCCACCCGCAGCGAACGGCGGCAATTTTGGCTGAGAGCAGAGCAGGTGCTCAACGCCGACTCCACGGCCCGCCAGGTCAGCGGCAAGCTCTACGTCACCACCGGCCCTGAGGCCCTCCAGGACAAGGATCTCCACCCCAACCAACGGGTGCGCCTGACGGGATCCCTGTACCTTCCCAGTCCGGCCTTGAACCCGGGCAGCTTTGATTTTCAAGCCTACCTGCAGCGCCAGGGGGCTTTTGCCGGCTTCAGCGCCCGTGAGGTGATCCTGCAGCCGGGGGGAAGAGGTTGGGGGGGCTGGGTGTTGCGGCGGCGGGTGCGAGAGGCGTTCGTTGCTGGATTGGGGGAGCGGCAGGGGAATCTGTTGGCTTCCTTGGTGCTGGGATCCCGGGCCGCCCAATTGGATTTCGACTTGCAGGATGCCTTCCGGGAAATCGGCATGGCCCATGCGCTGGCCGCCTCTGGGTTCCATGTGTCGCTGTTGGTGGGGGTGGTGTTTGTCCTGACACGGCGGTTGGCGGTGCGCCTGCAGCAGGGGAGCATCCTGGCGGTGCTGGGGCTTTATACCGCCCTCACGGGGTTCAGCCCTTCGGTGTTGCGAGCGGCACTGATGGGGGCGGCGGCCATGCTGGTGCTGACGGAGCCGCGCCTGGAAGGAAAGGTGAAGCTCAATCCCCTGGGGACGCTACTGGTGGCGGCAGTTTTGCTCTTAATCTACGAGCCGCTGTGGATTACAGACCTGGGGTTTCAGCTCAGCTTTGCCGCCACCCTGGGCCTGCTGGTCGGAACAGCCCCAATTGTTTCCCGGCTGGACTTTTTGCCTCCGGCTGTGGCCACCGCCTTGGCCGTTCCGCTGGCAGCCCAGATCTGGACCTTGCCGCTGCAAGTGGCCATCTTTGGCCGCATCCCTACCTACTCGCTGCTGGCCAACCCGCTGCTGCTGATTCTGCTAGTGCCGCTGCTGGTGGCGGGGTTCGGGGTGGCCTTTGTGGCTTTACTCTCTCCAGGGCTGGGATTCCTGCTGGCAAGGCCCCTAGGGCTGCTTCTCACGCCTTTGATCAACTGGGTGAGCTGGATAGCCGGTTGGCCCTTCAGCTCCTACTACACCGGCGGAGTTTCTCTGCTCCAGTGCTTGCTCCTCTACGGCGCGCTGGTGGCCGTGACCTTTTGGCCACGGTGGCAACGGGCTTTCCGCTGGCAGGGCACTGCCTTGATCCTGGTCGGGATCCTGTTGGGGCCGGGGTTGTGGCCGGGGCCAGCCGTTCAGATCACCGCCTTGGCCAGTGGGCGAATCCCCATCCTGGCCATTCAAGCGGAAGGGCGCCACCTCTTGCTCAACAGCGGGGATCCCCGTTTGGCAGAACGCACGGTGTTGCCCTTTTTGCGGCAGCAGGGCTTGCACCGTCTGGACGGGGCGGTGGCCATGACCTCCGCCGGCTCTGCCAATGGCGGCTGGGAGATCCTGCTGTCGGCTTTCTCCAAAGGACTGCGTCCCGCCAGCGCGATTGGGCAATTTTGGGATGGGGGAGGGGCTAATGCGGCTTCCGAAAGTTACCTGCGCTCCCTCAGTGCTGTGCAAGCTGCCGGGATCCCCTATCAGGTGCTGCAGCCAGGCGATCGGATGCCTTTCTCGGAGCGGCTGCGGCTGCAAGCTGTCTACACCAATCCCCTGGTGTTGACACTGGAGGCTGAGGGATCCCATTGGCTGCTGCTGGGCTCTGCCGGCACCCATGTGCAAGCCGAGCTAACCGGATCCCCACTGATGCCGGCCCAGATCGACTGGCTGTGGTGGGACGGAGGATCCCTGATTCTGGATCTGTTGGAGCGCTTTCAGGTGCAGGCGGGCATTAGCTCTGGCTCTGTCGGCGAGACGGTGGTCACCTGGTTCCGGCAGAAACAACGACCCCTCTACGTAGCCGATCGGTCTGGAGCGGTAAGCTGGTCGCGGCGGGGAGTGCAAACCTTGAGGTCACAATTGGATTGAGCAGCGCTGTAGTCTGGGGTACAAACTCGGTAGAATTCGAGCAAAAAAGCTTGCAGCTTCCCAAACAAAGTGGGAGAGAGGCCAGCAGGGCAAGGCGGCGGGGGATGTCTTAGACATGTTCAGAGTAGCTACAGAGGAATAGCTACAGAAGCCGATCCCGCATTCGTCCACAGAGGGTACCCCTACACCTGCAGCGGTTCCCTGGGACAAGCGGGCAGTCGCCAGCACATCTCCAGCCAGCTTTTTAGCTCCTCAGGTTGGCCCATGAGGCTCATTTCCACCAGCAGAATGGCGGCTCGGTCGGCGGCTCCTTTGGATCCGAGACGAATCAAGGCAGACAGGCTTTCTTCCCGCCAGCAGACGGATACCCCCTGCCGGATCAAGGCCCGGGCGGCAACGGGGATGCACGAGAGTGGCACTTGGATGTCCCGCCGCTCGTAATCGGGAATGGACAGCATGAACGGCAACCCAAATCTTTATTATGTCTTAATCTTCTTCCCTTTTCGCCTGTCCGTCACGGGTCTTTGCAAAGTATGAAGTAATCTTTTGTAAACTTTGTAGAGTTCTCGACATCGTTGAGAACAGTGGGTAAGCAAGCGCGGGATCTCTCGCGGGATCCCTGGAGAAAACTTAAAAGATAGCGGCGATTTCTCAGCCTCATTTCCCCACAGCCGCGAGAATGGCTGCATGCGCAGGAGATGGGGAGATGCGAGCAGAAGGTTGGGAAAGGCGAGTTGGTCGCTGGTTGCCCAAGGCCACCCTTGCCGGAGCCGTATTGATCCTAGTGGCAATGGGCAGGCCGCTGCGACTGGTGGGCAACGGAGAAAATATGGTGGTGTTCACCTGGGGAGGGGGGGTGAGCCCGATGGCTTTGCAGCCAGGTCTGCATTGGGTGCCGCCTTTTGTCTCTCGCACGGTGATTTTTGATGTAAAAACCCAAGCTCTGACCTGGAAAGACAACGACCCGACCGCCTACGCACCGCGGCTGGTGGCCCTTTCTCAGGATGGGCAGCAGATTGCGGCTGAGGCGACGCTGCAGTTTCGCATTGTGGACGCCCCCAAGGTCTATACGCAACTGGGGGAAAATTACCTGGATCGCATCGCTCCCATTGTTCGGTCGGTCATTCTGAATGAGACCAGCGGCTTTTCTGCCCAGGCTCTGTATTCCACGGAGCGCCCGCTGCTCCAGGGCCAAATCCGCGAACGGGTGGCTCTTCTGCTGAAGGAATACGGCATCGAGGTTTTGGATTTTCTGCTGCGGGATGTGGATTTCGATCCTGATTTTGTAGCGGCCATTGAGGCAAAGACCATTGCCGAAAATCAACTGGCGCAAAAGCAATTTGAGATCGAGCAGGCCCGCCAAGATGCCCGCGCCATCATTTCTCAAGCGGAGGCAGAAGCCGGTCAATTGAGAGCCAAAGCACAGGCCCTCACCCAAAATCCGCAGTACTTAGAGGTGGTGAAAGCTGCGGTACTGGGATCCCGTCTGGAAACTTTGATCACCAAATAACTCAACAGGAAATCAATCCTTTTAGCCTGTCCCCAATTTCCTCAGCTCTTCTCACCGACCCTAAAACGGGAGCAGCCGCCATGTATCCAACAGGAGAAGCACCCCAAAGCAGAGTGGGTTGGTTAACCGTAGGAGGGATCGCCGTCTTGGCGGCCCTGGGAGTGCTCCGCGCTTGCCTGTACGTCACTTTGCCCGGACATGCCACTGTAGTTTTCAATACCTTTTCCGGGTTGCAGAAGGGGCGGGTAGAATTGCCGGGGGTCATCTTCCGGATCCCGGGGATCGAAACGCCGATCACCTACACCGTGCTCACCCGCGTTTGGGAGTTTACCAACGACCCCGCCTCGGCCAATGCCATCAGCAACGCCATCACCGTGAACACCGCCGATGGGCAAGCCTTTGCCATCGATGTAGCCATTGCCCTCAAGCCCAACCTCGCCACTTTGGACGAGCTGCACGCCAACATCGGCGAGAACTATCTTTCCACGGTGGTGGTGCCGGTGGTGCGCTCCAAAATCCGGGATATCTCCGCCTCTTTCAATTCGGAAGACTTTTACCGGAAAAGCCAGCGGGCTGCCATCGAACAACGAGCGCTGGACTTGATTCGCCAAGAGATGCCTACTGTCAACCGCGATGGCCAAACCCTGCCTCTGGTGCAGGTGGAGGGCCTGTTTCTGGGCAACCCCGATTTCCCACAAGCCTTAAGAGACTCGATTGAACGCAAACAGGTGGCCTCGATTACAGCACAAACGGCGGCAGTGCGGGCGCAAATTCAGGAAAAAGAGACCGAGCGGCTGCTGATCTTGGCGGCGGCCAACCAGCGGGCCATTGAGCTGAAAGGACAAGCGGCAGCGCAGAACGCGCAACTGGCGGATCTGCTGTTCTACGAGAAG
Source organism: Synechococcus sp. R5-15 (assembly GCF_047462035.1). NCBI lineage: Bacteria > Bacillati > Cyanobacteriota > Cyanophyceae > Synechococcales > Synechococcaceae > Synechococcus > Synechococcus sp. R5-15. Next base: position 19,650 of record NZ_JANSIK010000072.1, read on the forward strand.
CTGCAAGAGCGCATCCAAAACCCGACGGGCTCGCTGCCCCGTTTGCGCATCATCCGCGTCGAGGGAGATGCCACCGTGTTTCTCAATGTGGATCCCCATCAGGCAGCCCTGCAAAGAGGGCAGTAGGTTCAGCAAAGTTGCGGAGTACAGACTTAAAAGTCTGAGTATAAAGTGTGTCCAGATGTGAAGGCGGAGGGATGTCATTCGAGTTCGTTGACATCCTACCGCCAGGAGTCTGGGCTGGGATCCCTCGTAGAGTTGCGCCGAATCCAACTCAGGGGGAAAGCTCGTACTCGATGCAAGGCTAGGTTTTACCACCATGAACTCCCACCTGATCCACACCCCCTTTCCCCGCCTAAACCCGAAGCTGGCGGAGGCGGATCATGTTTTGGTGGTGGACGATCAGGCCAGCAGCCGCCTCTACATCGGTGAGCTGTTGCGGTCAGCCCACTTCCGCGTGAGCGAGGCCACCAACGGCGAAGAGGCTTTAGAAGCCGTGGAGCGACTCCGGCCAGACTTGGTGCTGCTGGATGTGCTGATGCCGAACATGAGCGGGTTCGATGTCTGCCGGCAACTGAAGGCCAATGAGCTGACCCGCCTGATCCCCGTTGTGCTGATTACAGCCCTGACCGACCGCTCCAATCGCCTGATGGGGATGCAGGTGGGGGCCGACGACATTTTGACCAAGCCCTTCGATCACGTGGAGCTGCTGGCGCGGGTACGCTCATCCATCCACCAAAAGCGTTTGAACGAAGATCTGGATCACGCCGCCAAGGTGTTGTTTGCCATTGCCCGCGCCGTGGAAAGTCGGGATCCCACCACGGGTGACCATTGCGAACGCTTGGTGGCCATGGGGGAACAGTTTGGCCGTTACTTGGGGCTGTCTCGTCAACAGATCAAGGCCCTGCGCTGGGGCGGCTACCTGCACGACATCGGCAAAGTCGGGATCCCGGATGCGATTTTGTGCAAGCAGGGCAAGCATACCCCGGAAGAATGGGAGATCATGAAGTCCCACGTCTTGATTGGCGAAGACATTTGTCGGGGCTTGCGCACCATGCAGGATGTGCTGCCGATCATCCGCCACCACCACGAGCGTTGGGATGGCAGCGGCTACCCGGATGGGCTGGCAGGCGAAGAGATTCCCCTGTTGGCCCGCGTCTTTCAGGTGATCGACATCTTCGACGCTCTGATCTCCCCTCGCCCCTACAAACCCGCCTTGACTGCCGAACAGGCCATAGGAGTGCTGCGGGAGGAAACCCGCAAGGGCTGGCGGGATCCGAACTTGGTGCGCGAGTTTTGTGACTTTATGTTTGTCACCGCCTTTAATTTGGTGGAGGCGGGATAGGGTCTGGAGGGCCGGGCCAGTCTGGAGAGGCGGCTTTTGGGGTTTGAGCGGCAACGATTACCCCGGCTACACGGATCCCGGCAGCGGCCAATACCTGCTGGGCGGCTTGCACAGTAGAGCCGGTGGTGTAGATGTCATCCACCAGCAACACCGGTGTGGCCGGAACTTGTTTCAGGGCAAAGGCCCCGGCCAAGTTGTGCTGTCGTTGCAGCGGGTTGAGCTCATGTTGAGCCGCTGTGGCCCGCACCCGCACCAGAGCATCGGGCAGGTGGCGAAGACCGGTGCGCTCGCAAAAAGCCTGGCTGATCAAGGCTGCCTGATTATAGCCCCGCTGCCGCAGCCGCTCTGCATGCAGAGGGATGGGCACCACCGTGTAGGCCCCAGGGGAGCCTAAAGAGGTGGACTGGCTTTCGACCCAACGGGATCCCAGCCATTCTCCCAAAACCGAGCCAATGCGCCGTTGTCCCTCGTACTTCAGGCAGTAGATGGCCCTGCGCAGCGCCCCCCGGTGGATCCCCCAGGCGTAAAGTGGCCAAGGCGAGGTGGTGACTGGCCAAGTGGCAAGGCGCTCCGCCTGCAACCGCCTTTGACAGTCTTGACAGAACACGGCCTTGGCAGGGCGCCGGCAAAGCGGACATGGAGGCACAATCCACCAATCTAACCAGCCCATCGTCTGCTAGGGATCCTTTCTGGTGTGCAGAGTCTCCTAAAAAGCTGAGGCAAGGGGGGAACGAGGCCGAAATTCAGACTCGGCCAGGCTAACAGCCCAGCAGTCCATCCCCAAGTTGACGCTGGGATCCCGCCTTGCTAGGATTCAATATCGCCGGATAATTCAACCGGATAATTTAAAATTTAAGCCGTGACCTTCTCTGCCAGCCCATGCCCACCATTCAGCAACTGATCCGTGAGGAGCGCAGCGTTGCCGCTCGCAAAACCAAGTCCCCTGCCCTGAAGGCTTGTCCACAGCGGCGGGGGGTTTGCACCCGAGTGTACACGACAACGCCCAAAAAGCCCAACTCGGCCCTGAGAAAAGTGGCTCGCGTTCGCCTCACTTCCGGCTTTGAGGTCACTGCCTACATTCCTGGCATCGGCCACAACCTGCAGGAGCACTCTGTGGTCCTGATTCGCGGTGGGCGGGTTAAGGATTTGCCCGGCGTGCGTTACCACATTATCCGGGGCACCCTCGACGCTGCAGGGGTCAAAGACCGCAAACAAGGCCGCTCCAAATACGGGGCGAAACGGCCCAAGCCGGGCCAAGCTCCAGCCGCCGCTGGCAAGAAAAAATAGCTTTGCCCTCACCCTCAACCCTCCATATCCCACTCGTCATCTTTCTTTCTGCCATCCTCATCTGAACAAGCAACCCAGCTCCTATGTCTCGCCGCAACCGTGCCCCTCGTCGTGATGTGCCCCCGGATCCCAAGTATGGGAGCCGTCTGGTTACCATGCTGATCCGCAAGTTGATGATGAGGGGTAAGGCATCCCTGGCTGCCAGGATCCTCTATGAAGCTCTGGACATTGTGCGGGAGCGCACTGGCCAAGACCCACTGCCCTTGCTGGAAAATGCTGTTCGCAACGCCACCCCACTGGTGGAGGTGAAAGCCCGCCGGGTGGGCGGAGCCACTTATCAGGTGCCTGTGGAGGTGAGAGGAGAACGGGGCACTTCCCTAGCGCTGCGCTGGTTGGTGACCTTTTCGCGCACTCGTCCAGGTCGCACCATGGCCGCCAAGTTGGCCAATGAGCTGATCGATGCAGCCAACGAAACCGGCAGCGCCATTCGACGGCGGGAAGAGGTGCATCGCATGGCCGAGGCCAACAAGGCCTTTGCCCACTACCGCTACTGAACTAGCCTGGCGGAGCAGTGGAGACTTTTGGGATCCCTGTTCTGCCCAGCCCGAGTTCCAGCGAGGTGGAGAAAAATCGGCAAAAAAGATTAGAATTGTAAAGGATTTTTTAGTTTGCCCAAGTCGCAGGGCGACGAGGATTGGGAGGTTGACGTGGCACGCACAGTTCCCCTAGAACGAGTCCGAAACATCGGCATCGCGGCTCACATCGATGCTGGCAAGACCACGACCACAGAGCGGATTCTCTTCTACTCCGGTCTGGTGCACAAAATTGGCGAAGTTCACGACGGAACTGCGGTCACCGATTGGATGGCCCAGGAGCGGGAGCGGGGCATCACCATCACCGCTGCGGCCATCACCACCCGTTGGACTAAGCGGGATCCCGCAAATCCTTCCCAGCCCCTCTCCGGCGCACCGGAGTACACCATCAACATCATCGATACTCCTGGGCACGTCGATTTCACCATCGAAGTTGAGCGCTCCATGCGGGTGCTGGATGGGGTGATCGCCGTCTTTGACTCGGTGGGCGGCGTGCAGCCTCAGTCTGAGACCGTCTGGCGGCAAGCCAATCGTTACAATGTGCCCCGCATTGCCTTCGTCAACAAAATGGATCGCATGGGGGCCAATTTCCTCAAGGTTTACAACCAGATCCGGGAGCGCCTCAAGGCCAATGCTGTGCCCATCCAACTGCCCATCGGTGCCGAAGACGGGTTTTGCGGCATTGTTGACTTGGTGCGGATGCAAGCCCGCATTTATATGGATGAGATCGGCAAAGACATTCGTCCGGCCCCCATCCCTGAGGAGATGAAAGATCTCGTGGCAGAGTATCGGGCCAAGCTGGTGGAAGCAGTGGCCGAGACGGACGAAGCTCTGATGGAAAAGTACTTCGCCGAAGAAGATCTGAGCGAAGCCGACTTGATGGCGGGTCTGCGCAAAGGCACGATCAGCGGCCAAATTGTGCCCATGCTGTGTGGCTCTGCCTTCAAGAACAAGGGAGTCCAGATGCTGCTGGATGCGGTGGTGGATTACCTGCCCTCGCCTGTGGATATTCCGGCCATCAAGGGGGTGCTGCCAGATGGTTCAGAAGTGTCCCGCCGTGCCAGCGACGATGAGCCCTTCTCCGCCCTGGCCTTCAAGTTGATGAGTGATAAGTACGGGGATCTCACCTTTATTCGCGTCTACTCGGGGGTGTTGACCAAAGGTACTTATGTGCTCAACTCCACCAAGAACAAGAAGGAGCGAATTTCGCGGTTGGTGGTGCTGAAGGCCGATGAACGCTTGGACGTGGATGAGCTGCGGGCAGGAGATCTGGGAGCTGTGGTGGGCCTCAAGGACACCACCACCGGAGACACCCTCTGCGACGAAAATGCGCCGGTGATCCTGGAGTCTCTGTTTATCCCAGAGCCGGTGATCTCAGTAGCGGTAGAACCCAAAACCAAAGCCGATATCGATAAGCTCTCCAAGGCCCTGCAGGCCCTGGCCAAGGAGGATCCCACCTTCCGCGTGTCTGTGGATCCCGAGACCAATCAAACCATCATCTCTGGGATGGGCGAGCTGCACCTGGAGATCTTGGTGGATCGGATGCTGCGGGAGTTCAACGTAGAAGCCAATGTTGGCAACCCACAGGTGGCCTACCGCGAAACCATTCGCAAGCCGGTTAGCCGCGTGGAAGGCAAGTTTGTTCGCCAGAGTGGTGGCCGCGGCCAGTACGGCCATGTGGTTATCGACCTAGAGCCGGCGGAGCCGGGTACAGGATTTGAGTTCGTTTCCAAGATTGTGGGTGGCGTTGTGCCTAAAGAATACATTGGGCCAGCCGAGCAAGGGATCCGAGAAGCCTGCGAATCCGGTGTGCTGGCGGGCTATCCCCTGATTGACATCCGCGCCACCCTGGTGGATGGCTCCTACCACGAGGTGGACTCCAGCGAAATGGCCTTCAAGATCGCCGGTTCGATGGCTCTGAAGGAGGCCGCTCGCAGGGCAAGCCCTACCCTGCTGGAGCCGATGATGAAGGTCGAAGTGGAAGTCCCTGAAGCCTTTGTGGGGGATGTCATCGGGGACATCAACGCCCGCCGCGGCCAGATGGAGGGGATGAATACAGAAGGCGGCATTACCAAAGTCAATGCCAAAGTTCCCTTGGCGGAGATGTTTGGCTATGCCACCGACATTCGCTCCAAAACCCAGGGTCGAGGCACCTTCACGATGGAGTTCAGCCACTACGAGGAAGTTCCTCGCAGTATCGCCGAAGCCATCATTGCCAAAAACAAAGGAAATGAGTAGCTGACTGAAACCAAAAAGGAAGTGACGATTCATGGCACGCGCTAAGTTTGAACGCACCAAACCCCATGTCAACGTTGGCACCATCGGCCATGTTGACCACGGCAAGACCACCCTGACGGCTGCCATCACCACCACCTTGGCCGCTTTGGGCCAGGCTACAGCCAAGCGGTACGATGAAATCGACGCAGCGCCAGAGGAAAAAGCTCGCGGCATTACCATCAACACCGCCCACGTCGAGTATCAGACTGCCAACCGTCACTACGCCCACGTGGATTGTCCCGGCCACGCCGACTACGTGAAGAACATGATCACAGGCGCGGCTCAGATGGATGGGGCCATCTTGGTGGTGTCTGCAGCTGATGGTCCCATGCCCCAAACACGGGAGCACATCCTGTTGGCCCGTCAGGTAGGGGTGCCCAGCTTGGTGGTCTTTCTGAACAAGGCAGACATGGTGGACGATCCAGAGCTGCTGGAGTTGGTGGAGCTGGAAGTGCGGGAACTTCTCTCCAAATACGACTTCCCCGGCGACGACGTTCCCATCATCAGAGGATCGGCGCTGAAAGCTCTGGAACGGATGACCGCCAACCCCAAAACCCAGCGGGGCGAAGATCCTTGGGTGGACAAAATTTATGAGCTGATGGATGCGGTGGACTCCTACATTCCCACGCCTGAGCGGGATGTGGACAAGCCCTTCCTGATGGCTGTGGAGGATGTCTTCTCGATTACTGGTCGGGGCACGGTGGCCACGGGCCGGATCGAGCGGGGCCGCATCAAAGTGGGCGAAACGGTGGAACTGGTGGGCCTGCGAGAAACTCGCTCTACCACCGTTACCGGCCTGGAGATGTTCCAGAAAACCCTCGACGAAGGGATTGCCGGCGACAACGTTGGTGTGCTGTTGCGGGGCATTCAGAAGAACGAAGTGGAGCGCGGCATGGTGCTGGCCAAGCCCAAGACCATTACTCCTCACACCAGCTTCGAGTCTGAGGTGTATGTCCTCAAGAAAGAGGAAGGAGGTCGCCACACGCCGTTCTTCGCCGGCTATCGTCCTCAGTTCTATGTGCGCACCACCGATGTAACCGGCACCATCTCTTCCTTTACGGCTGATGACGGATCCCAGCCAGAGATGGTGATGCCTGGTGACCGCGTTAAGATGACGGTGGAGCTGATCCAGCCCATCGCCATTGAGCAGGGGATGCGCTTTGCTATCCGCGAGGGTGGCCGTACTGTCGGAGCGGGTGTTGTCTCCAAGATCCTGAAGTAAGCTGCTTTTTCCTGGCAGGGATTGAGTGCCGACGGCCCCAGACCAACTCAGTTGCGATAGTGGCGCGGAGCACTTTCCCTGCCAGCTTTTTTGAGTCCCCCTTTTTCTGGATTGCTCTCCGGCCATGCCTACCTTGACTCAACAGAAAATTCGTATCCGCCTGAAGGCTTACGATCATCGGCTGCTGGATACTTCCTGCGACAAAATCGTGGATACGGCTCGTCGTACCGACGCCGTGCCGGTTGGCCCGATTCCTTTGCCTACTCGGCGCCGCATCTACTGTGTGCTGCGCTCCCCCCACACCGACAAGGACTCGCGGGAACATTTTGAAACCCGCACCCACCGGCGCATTATCGACATCTATTCCCCCTCTTCCAAAACCATCGATGCTCTCATGAAGCTGGATCTGCCAGCAGGGGTAGATATCGAGGTGAAGCTGTGATGGATCTGCAGGGATCCCCCGCTTTCGCAGTCATTTCGTAGAGCTTGGATGAGGGCAGCAGCGGGTGACAACATCGGTTGATCCGGTCGATCGCGATAGTGGTGCAGACCCCTCTCAGGGGTTGGCAACTCCAGGAGCGGCCCAATCCCCCATCCCGGTTTTGGTGGTGGGGGCCCTGGGCAAAATGGGGCGGGAGGTGGTGCGAGCCGTTGCCCAGACGCCCGACATGAGGTTGGTGGGGGCGGTGGCCCGCTCGCAATTGGGCTCGGATATTGGCGAGGTGCTGGGCCTGGGATCCCTGGGGGTGGAGATTACCGACGACCTGCCGGGGCAGTTGCTGAGGTTGTCGCAGCGCAGCAACCGCGGCGTGATGGTGGATTTTACCCATCCTCGGTCGGCATTTGAACATGTTCGCTCGGCCATTGCCTTTGGCGTGCGTCCGGTGGTGGGGACGACGGGCCTGACGCCGGAGCAGGTGGAGCGGCTGCGGGATCTGGCGGACAAGTCGGGTGTGGGCTGTTTAATCGCGCCCAATTTCGCCATCGGCATGATTTTGCTGCAGCAGATGGCCCTGCAGGCGGCGCAGTATTTTGACCACGTTGAGATCATCGAGCTGCACCACAACCGCAAAGCGGATGCCCCCAGCGGCACGGCTCTACAGACGGCCCAACGGCTGGGACAATTGGGCAAAACCTTTAACCCGCCCGTTCGCGACAGCGGGACGGAGTCCTCAGTGGAAGAAAAAGAGCTGATCCCCGGTGCGCGGGGAGGGCTCTCTGGCCCCAACATTCCCATTCACAGCGTTCGTCTGCCGGGGTTGATCGCCCATCAGGAGGTCATTTTTGGTGGGATGGGGCAAACCCTCACCTTGAGACACGACACCACCGATCGGATAGCTTTTATGCCGGGGGTGATCCTGGGGATCCGCAAGGTGCTGCAGCTTCAAGGTTTGGTCTACGGGCTGGAGCAGGTCTTGAGCTAGTGGGTCAGGGGAGGGATCCCGGCCTCATCCAGAATGCGGGGGATGAGGTGCTCGGCTTTGACGGCCATCAGATGCACCCCATGGCAGATCTGGCGGGCCTGACGCACCTGTTCGGCGGCAATGCGGATCCCTTCTTCGAGGGGGTGGGCGGCGTTGGCCAGCCGCCGGATGATCCCGTCTGGGATCTTCACTCCTGGCAGGTTGCGGTTGATAAACTCGGCATTTTTGGCCGACTTGAGCAAAAAGATGCCGGCCAAAATGGGCTTGCCGGCGGGACGGCCCAACTTATCCATGAAGCGCTCCAGCTGCTCAAAGTCGGTGACCATCTGGCTCTGGAAAAATTGGGCCCCGTTTTCCAGCTTGCGGTGGAAGCGCCGCTCCAGGCCGGAAAAGCTGCCCGATTGGGGTTCTACTGCTGCCCCCGGCAACAGATGCGTGCCCCCATCCGGGAGAGGTTTGCCGTTGCAATCGAGGCCATTGTTCAGCCGTTGGATAAGCTGCAGCAAGCGCACCGACTCCAGATCGAATACGGGGCGGGCATCGGGGCAATCGCCGATGTGGATGGGATCCCCGGTGAGGGCCAACACATTGCGCAGGCCGAGAGCTGAGGCCCCCAACAGATCCCCCTGGAGGGCCAGGCGGTTGCGATCCCGACAGGCCAACTGCAGGATCGGTTCAACGCCTGCCTGATGCAACAGCAGCGAAGCTGCCAACGGGCTCATGCGGGCCATGGCTCGGTTGGAGTCCGTAATGTTGATGGCATGCACCCGCCCCTTGAGCTGCTGGGCCAGAGACAGCAGGGTGCTGGTGTCGGATCCCTTGGGGGGGGTGATCTCGGCGGTGAGCAGAAATTCCCCCCGCTGGATGGCCTGGGCGAAGCGGGACAGGGGAGGTGATGAGGGGATCAGGGCCACAATTTCGGCAGAAAGGGTAAAACGGGCTGGCCTATTATCGACTTTTCCAGGAGGTTTTTCCAGACAGGTCGTCCTTTCTCAGAGCTTGGGCGAGGGAAGGGGGCTGGGCGGGGGCTGCACCCGCATTTCCCCCAGCCATATCTGGGGATCCCCCTGTTGCAGATGCTGCCGCCAATCTTGTGCGGCTGCAGGAGGGATCCCGTCCCCGCTCAAGGCCCAGCTCCAGCCGATCACCTGAGGCCAGCGTTGGGCCTCTAGGGCTGCCAGCAGAGGTTGAGAGGCTTCCGAGCCCAGGGCTGGCCCGCGGATCACCACAGGCACTTCCGGGTTGAGGGCCTCAAGGCGGCGGTACAGCGGTTCAAAAGCGGCGGGATCCCCCGTTACCTGTAGGCTCAGCCAGTCCATCCCAGGGAAGTTAGCCCAGGTGGACACGGCCTTGGCATCTTCTCCGTCCAGCTCCACCACCCAGAGCAAATTGGCCGGGGACTCCGTCCCGCTAACGCGAACAGAGCGCAGGGTTTGCATCAGGTGTTGGTAAGCCCGTTGTTGCAGCGAGGACTCCGTCCCACCAAAGGGCTCCCCACCGCTACCGCGAGCGCGTTCGGGATCCCCGTCGCCAACAACGACGGCCAGGATGATGGGGGTGGCAAAGCGCTGGATCCCGCGGGCCCAAGAGCGCAAGGTCTCATCGTGATCCCCATTGGCCAAGGCAGAAAGTTGGGCTGGATCTAGCCGCAGGCGCAGGTAGGGGACTGAGCCGCTTTCCCGCAGGCGACTGGCCAACTGCTGTGGAAAGTCCTGGCGGGGATCCCAGAGGTGATCCACGGCTGCCCAGGCGGGGGGTTGACCGATGGCCTGGCGATAGGACAAGAGCTGATCCCAAGTGGGAATGCCCGGCCAAGCGACCCCGTGATACAGCCGACCCGGAGGTGGCGGCAGCGGCCTACCCCGCAGAAAGGGGGCGGAATCGGGTGGGATTGGCGAGGTGAGAACAACCTCCAGCCGCAGCGGCGGCAAGACCTCACCGGCAGGGGGATGCGGCAGGGAGAAAGGGAGGATCCAACTGCGCTCCTGGAACTGGCCTCGGATGATCTGCTGGGTGTGAAAGTCCTGGGGAGGTGGCAGCGGTTCCAGCGGGTCTTCCCCCCAGAAAGCCCGTTGGATTACCAAGCGCACCCCTGCGCCGGGGTGGATCAGAGGCGTGGTGGTATCCAGGTGAAAGCTACCCCTGAGGCGGGTGGACGTCTCATTGGGCTCAACCCGGAAGGAGAAGGTGAGCTGGTCAGATCGGTAGGTGCCTGGAGCGGGGGAAGCAGTGGGGGGCGGGGATCCCGGCAGGCTTTCGCAGTCGGTGCAGGGAAAAATGGCCTGCGGATGGAGAGAGACAGAAGCCTCGCGGGCGGATTGCAGTTGCTCAGCAGTGATGACAAAACTGGCCCAAAGGTGTTTCAGACGGGGCTCCCGACCAGGCTGAATATCGGAAAAGGATCGGCCTTCGGGAGTGGCCGTCCGCGTGCCGACAGCAGCGCCATCCAGAGGGACTGTAGAAACCGGGTCGCCAGCACATCCCCCCAAAAAACCAACCGACAAAATCAGCAGCAGCGCCCAGCCGCAAGTGCTCCGCACCGCTACCGCGACCCAGGGGTCGAGTTTGCAGTTGGATGGCTGGATCATGATCTCACCTCAATACACCACTCCTGCCCGGCTACCGAAGGGAGTCGATGCCGCTCTCGTCTTGTGGACGGTGCGGTTCCCGACGGGGCACCAACGCAAACGGCCAGCAAGATCCCTTTCCCTCCGGTTGCTAGAGGGATCCTCGCCCAGAGGCACACCCTTTGAGATTGATCCCGATCACACCCGTTGCTGAACGGGAAAGGTCTCCGTCCTGCCCAGGCGAACTATCCCTGCGGCACGGTTGCGACTTCTGGGTAAATGGTCAGGATCCCTTCGTAGAGGATTTGGCCGGGCTGCAACTCCAAGCGGTCGATGCGCACGCCGGGATCCAACTGAATGGGGAAATCGGCCAGGCCGGGGATGGGGATCTCTTGGCCTTCGCTCACCCAGAGGGGATTGACCAGCCGCAACCGGTTGGGGCCTTGGGCTTCTAGGCCGGTCAGCACCGTCACCGGCGCTTCCACCCCTTCCGGAGTGGTCAGGTTAGCCTGGATGCGCAGCCGACCCTGTTCCAGCGTGACCTGAGGCTGGCGGATGAGAAAGGGCACCACTTGGCCCCCAACGGGCAACTGCACCTGGGCCTGGGCCAGTTGGGCTTGGATGAGGGGAGCCTGAAGGGTGCGGTTCAGGTCTTCCTCGGTGAGGCGTAAACTCACCTGCACCGGCACAGGGGCCAATAGCCGCAGCGGGCTCCGTCCCTGGATGGCTTCGCCCACATTGAGGCGAATATCCTGGCCCCGCAGCCGCAGATGGCTGACCTGAAAGCCTTGATAGCTGAGGTTGTCTCCCGACACCTGGGCCTGAGGGATCTGCCCGTTCAAAATCTGGGCGTCGGAGCCGGCAATCTGTACCTGCAGGTTATCGACCCTCTGAACCTCCGAACGGATCCAAGCGGCCACCAAGGGGCTGAGAAGGGATCCGGCAATCTGGGCAAATCCGGGGGGCCAAGGCCAAAACATGGTGGGTAGGCTGAGCAGCAGAGCAAACCCCAGCCGCTGCCCCGCTTGCGAGAGCCGTTGGCGGCGACAGGTTGCCGATTGGGTTTGGAGAGGAGACGGATCTGGACTGGGCCGATGGCAAGACGTGAGCAGCACTGGATACCTCGGGAGCAACAACAAGCGATGGTTTCCACCCAACTACGACCAGACTAGGGCAGGACTTCTCCGCCGAACAGAGGGATCCCCCGCACACTTGGAGAGGCTATCCATCCGTCAACTGCCACCAAAGATACCCCAGCCGCAGGTAGTGAAGCCGTAGCCAGGGCAAAGGGAAAGAGCGGGGCGGCTGGCGAAACAGAGCGCTCATCTGGGAAGGGATCCCGGCAATCTCCTGGGCCAGCATTTTGCCCGCCCACACTGCTGTGGCCACACCGCTGCCGTGATAGGCCAAGCCGTACCACAGGCTGGGATCCGCCGGCGAAGGGCCAATATGGGGGTGAAACTGCCGAGAAAGGCAGACCAGTCCATTCCAGGCGTACTCGATCTCCACCCCTTCCCAAGCAGGGAAAAGACGATAGAGCTGTCGAGTCATCCAAGTGCGCAACTGCTGTCGCTCCGTCGGGGTATCGCGGGTGCCACCCCGTCCCCCAAACAGCAGGCGCCCATCCGGCAGCAGACGGTAATAGAACAGCAGCCGCCGCATGTCGTAGAGCGGCGTCGGATCCCACCACCCTTGCGCTTTCTGCTCCTGAGGCGTCAGAGGTCGGGTGACCAGGATGTTGGACAGTGCCGGCAACAGGGATCCCGCCAGTTGGGGATACAGGGCCTCTGGGGTGTAGCCATTGGTGGCGATGACCAAGTGCCGAGCGCGCACCGTTCCTCCCGGCGTGTGGCAGCAGTGGTGGGATCCCACCTTTTCCCAGGCCGTGACCGGACTGCCGCTGTACAGCTTCGCCCCCCACCGGTGGGCTGCTTGGGCCAGCCCTTGGGTGAGCTTGAGGGGGTTGAGGCCAAACCCCACCCCGATGTGCAAAGCGCCGTGGTTCTCTTGGCTGTTGAAGCCGCGTTCCCGCAGCTCTTTGGGGTTGAGGAGCTGGGCCGGGTAGCCCGCCACCTGAGTACAGATCTGGTACTCGGCCTCTAACTCCGACCATGCCTGTGGACGATGGGCCACTGCATAGCAGCCCTGTCCCTGAGCCTCTAGGGAGAAGCCCTCGCTGGCCGCCAGCTCCTGAACGGTTTCCACCGCCTGCCATTGATCCCGGTAGTAGCGCTCCGTCTCCGCCAGCCCCACCCGCCGCACCATCTGGGTGTGGGTAAGGTGGCTCGACCCCACCCCGCAAAAGCCACCGTTGCGTCCCGAGGCCCCCCAACCCAGGGATCCCGCCTCCAGCAGACAAGCATGGATGCCGTGGTCGCGGGCCAGGTGCAAGGCCGTCGATAGCCCCGTCAATCCTCCCCCCACAATGACCACCTCCGCGCCCACCTGCGCTTGCAAAGGTGCCGGATGCCGCCAGCCGGGATCTGCTATCGTGCTGTCCCAGTAGCTGCCGACCGGGCAGGCAGGATCGTAGGTGCTGGCAGGATAAAGGCCCTTTCTCATACGAGCAATGGGAAGAACATCTTGCTGGGCAACGCCGAAGTGCTCGGTACCGCTGAGGCGACCGGTCGCAGGACAAGTGCTGAAGGGGATCCCCTCACTCCTGGGCAACGCTGTCGCAACCGGCAGCAGCGGCCTCCATATCGGCAGGGGTATTGCAGTCCAGGAAGATCTCAGGAGTGTAGAGCTCCACCTCCTGTACCCGCCTGCCCAGATCCTGCAACAACCGGCGCAGGCCCAGGGTTTCTTCTCGGAGATCCAACAGCTTTTCCCGCAAGCGCCTGTCGATCAGGGTAGGGTGCCCCCGTCGCCCTCGATGCACCGGCACAGTAACCCAAGCGCGATGGCGCAGATGGTACTCCAGCAAGCTGTGGTAGATCCACGCCGGGCGGGGCTGATCCACCGCCGAAATGGCCAGCACCTGAAAATCGGCAGGGATCCCTTCCACCCCTACCCGAATGGAGTGGGTCTTGCCCAGCTCAGGAGCCGGATTGACCAGCACCTCTGCCCCTGCCAAGTGGGGTTGGGCTGCCGCCAAATGCTGGGATCCCAGCACCACCCAGGGTTGAAACCCCGCCTGTCGCCACTGAAAAATCTGGTAAGAGAGCAGGGTTTGCCCGTCTTTCCAGGGCAGAAAGGCTTTCGGCTCTCCCATCCGCGTGGAAAACCCAGCCGCCAAGATCAGCGCATGCAGCTTCGGCTCATTTGCCAAGGAGCTTCACCAGCAGAATGCCAAACAAATATAGAAACGTCACAGCCCCGGCCAAAAGGCTCTGGGTGAGGGGATCCGTCGAAGGGGTGAGAATGGCCCCCGCCACCACCGCGCCCAGAACCACATAGCGCCAGCCCTTGAACATCTGCTCGGCAGTCACCAGCCCCAGCGCCCCCAGCAGCGCCTGCAAAATCGGCACCTGAAAGGCCAGGCCGGTGCTGAACAGCAGCAGCAGCACAAACTCGAAGTAGCGGTCGATGGACCAAGCCTGATCCACCACCCCTTCGCCGTAGCGGATGAAAAAGTTAAGCGCCGCCGGAATGAGGAGATAGTAGGCAAAGACCAAGCCGGCCACAAAGAGAAGGCTGGATCCCAGCACCACCGGCCCCAGCAGCTTGCGCTCCTTCACGCTCAGCCCCGGCAAGACGAAGCGGGCAATTTGGTAGAGCAAAAAGGGTGTGGCCAGCAATAACCCCGAGTAGGCCGCCACCTTCACAGAAACGAAAAAATACTCCCCCGGCGCCAGTTGCAAAAAGGTAACCCCCTGCGCGGGCACCTCCAGCAGGGCGACAATGCGGTTCACCACGGCAAAGCAAGCGATGATGCAGATCACCACCGCGATCACGCTGGCCAACAGGCGGCTGCGCAGCTCTTCCAAGTGCTCCATCAAGGTCATTTCGACCTCGTAGGGAAACTCCGGATCCCGCACCCGACCAGACTCAGGGGCCGCCGCGGCTTGCTCCGGGGATTCGGTCTCAGAGGCAAGGGTCATGGGCCAAGGTGTAACGAGACGTTCCCCGCTATCTTAGCGCTGCCCCCTCTCCAGGGAAAAGCACTTGTCGAGCCGCTATAGGGGGATGTAGCCCTGGCCTGTTAAGGGGATCCCGGGGCCTGAGCAGATGAAACTGGGAAGGGGAGCGGTTGCAGTTTCTAGCGCTTGCCCAAGCCCAGCGCCTTTTCCACCTGCTGGGCGGCATAGGCCATGGCAAAACAGCAGATGAAGTAGATTAGGCCGATAAAAAACAGCACTTCCCGCTGGGTGCCTAGCCAGTTGGGGTTGGTGAACACCACGCGCCCCGCCTGCAGCAGGTCGATGAGGCCGACAATGAACACCAGCGACGTGTCTTTGAAGAGGGTGAGGAACTCGTTCACCAGCGCCGGAACGGCTGCCCGCAGTGCCTGGGGCAAAATCACCAAAGCGGTCACTTGAAAGGGGTTCAAGCCCAGCGCCCGTGCCGCCTCCAGCTGGCCCAGCGGGATCGACTGCAGGCCGCCCCGCACGTCCTCGGCCACGTACACGGCTGTAAACAAGATGAAGGCCACCTCCGCCCTGATGATCAGGTTGACGCTGATCCCCCCCAGAAAGAAGGGCACCAACAGCCAGGCGGCAAACAGAATGGTGGTCAGGGGCACCCCCCGCACCAGCTCGATCACCAGCGTGCAGAAGATCCGGATCACCGGCAACGCCCGATTGGCCCGGCCCAACGCCAGCAACACCCCAATGGGAAAGCCGATGATCATGGCGGCTGCCGCCAAGATCAAGGTCAGCAGCAGTCCAGACAGTTGCTCGGTTCGCACTGCCGGCCAAGGGGGGCCCAGGTTGCCCAGCAGCAGCTCCAGACAGAGGGGCAAGATCAAGGCCCAAACCCAGATGGAAGCCAGCCGCCAGGATTCCCGTCCGCGACTGAGGGCAATAGCGGCAAAAGTGACGCCAGAGCAAACCGCCAGCCACCCCTGCGACTGGGTTCCCAAAGGCAGGAAAGCGGCCAAGCCCATAGCAGCTCCCAAGAGAATGAGGTAGTGCAGCAGCACACCGCCCCAAGCCCCCCCCGCTACCCCCAAGGTGGCCAGCACAATTCCCAACACCGCCCACACCCGCCACAGTTGGCTGCTGGGGTAGGTGCCGCTGGCAAAGATTTTCAGGTTGGCCGGGATCACTTCCCAGCGGGCTTGGGTGAACGCCCAGTTCCAGAACAGGGAAATTGCCCAGGCCAACACCAAGGCGGAGACCAAGGTGAGCAAGGTGCTCAACCAGGAGTCAAACAGGTTGCGACGCACCCAAGCCAGCGGACTTTGTTTCTCCGTGGGGGGGAGTACCTTTTCTTCTACAAGGGGAGAGGAGAGACTGCTGGGCATGGGTTAGCGCTCCACCAATTTGACGCGGGCATTGAGCCAGTTCATGCCGTAGGAAACCACCAGGTTAAAGGTCAGGTAGGTGGCCATGAGGATGGCGAACATCTCCACCGAACGTCCCGACTGGTTGATGATGGTGCTGCTGATGTTGAACAGATCGGAAAAGCCAACGGCAATGGCCAAGCTGGAGTTTTTAATCAAGGTGAGATACTGAGTGTTCAAGGAGGGGATCATGATCCGCAGGGCCTGGGGCACAATCACCAAGCGAAAGGTTTCCAGCTCCGACAGGCCGACGGCCCGGGCCGCCTCCCACTGCCCCCGCGGCACCGCCAAAAAGGATCCCCGCACCACTTCGGCAATGTAGCAGCCGGTGTAGGTCACCAAGCCCAGCATCATGGCGGTAAACTCCGCCGAAAGCTGGATCCCACCCCGGAAGTTAAAGCGCTCCAGTACCGGGACATCCAGCCGCACCGGCGGCTCTGGGAAGAGCACCCAGCAGGCCACCGCCAGCAGCACCACCCCCGCAGCCACCCACAGGTTCCGCTGCAGGGATCCCAGCTCGGGTCGGCAGACTAGGAGCAGCTTGCGGATCCCCCACCCAGCCGCGATTACAATGGCCAGCGCGGGAACCAGCCAGCCGCTGGGATCCAACCCGGGCAGCTTCACTCCCCGCTGGTTGATAAAGACAAGCCCGCCGATGGAGAGACTGTTGCGCACCCCCGGCAGGGTGAGGATCACCCCCTGGTACCAGAAGATCACGATCAGCAGCACCGGGACATTGCGAAAGATCTCGGTAACAACGGTGGCCAGCTGGCGGGCCAGCCAGTTGCTGGAGAGGCGGGCGATCCCCAAGACAAAGCCCATCGCCGTCGCCAACACAATGCTGACCGCGGACAGCCAGAGGGTGTTCACCGCCCCCACCACCAGCGCCTTCAGGTAGCTCTCGGAGGGGTCGTAGGGGATCAGCCCCTCGGTGATCCCAAAGTTGGCGGAGTTGCCCAGAAAGCGAAAGCCCAAACTGATGCCCAGGCGGCGCAGGCTGGCGAGGAGATTTTGGGCGAGGATCCCGAACACCAGCAGCACGGCCACGACAAAGGCCACCTGCAGCAAGAGCTTCAGGATACGCTCATCCCGCCACCAGGGGGGGCGAAGGTGGGACTGGTCGGACAGAGAAGTCATGCGGGGCAAGCAAAAATTCAGAGCACAGCAGAGAATAGGGGATCCCCGGCCGGTACTGACCAACCGGGATCCCTGTCCCAGGGGGGGCGATGGCTCCCGGATTTGCGATTAGCGGAAAGGCGGCGCGTACTGGATCCCGCCTTTGGTGTAGGGCTGGTTCAAGCCCCGCGGCACGCCCAAGGGGGTCAGGTGGCGGTCGAAGATCTCGCCGTAGTTGCCCACCGCCTTGATGACATTGACCACCCAATCCGGCTTCAGGCCCAGCAGCTCTCCCAGGTTGCCTTCCTGGCCCAAGAAGCGGCGAATGTCGGGATCCTCCGACTTGAGAAACTCCTCCACATTGGCGCTGGTGATCCCCTTTTCTTCTGCATAGAAGAGGGCGTAGACCGTCCAGTTCATAATGTCGGAGAAACTCTCATCTCCGTGGGGAACCAGCGGCCCCAAGGGCTCTTTGGAAATGATCTCCGGCAAGATCACGTGGTCATCAGGAGAAGCCAAGCTGGCCCGGCGGGAGATGAGGGCGCTTTGGTCGCTGGTGATGGCATCGCAACGGCCCTCTTCGTAGGCGTTGAAAGAGGAATCATCGCCGTCGAAGGTTACTGGCGTAAAGGCAATGCCACGGGCGCGGAAGGTATCCGCCAAGTTCAGCTCGGTGGTGGTGCCGGCAATCACACAGATGGTGGCCCCGTTCAGGTCTTCCAGCTTTTCCACCCCCAGCGACTTCCGCACCATAAATCCTTGGCCGTCGTAGTAGGTGGTGGGGCCGAAGGTCACCGCCCACTCGCGATCCCGGGTGAGGGTCCAGGTGGTGTTGCGGCTAATCATATCGACCTCGCCCGACTGAATCGCAGACTGGCGATTGGCCGCCGTCAGGTAGACGTATCGAACCTTGTCCGGATCTCCAAAGAGAGCGGCAGCTACTGCCCGGCAGATGTCGATATCAAAACCCACATACTTGCCTTGGTCATCCAGGTTGCCGAATCCGGGCAGTTGGTTGTTTACCCCACAGATCAACTCGCCCCGAGCCTTGATGCGGTCGGTGAGCGGCCCCAGCTGCGCCCAAGCGGGAAGGGACTGCAGGCCCATAGACAACGCCAGTGCCCCGGCCAAGGGAGCCAATCCGTTCAAATGCTTTATCCAGTTCATAAAATTACCCCATGTCAATCCTCAAGATCTTCGTCGTCAACAGTCGTTCATACACGGCACTTCAACCGAGATACCGTGCCATCGGGTTACACTCCTGCCACACCCCACACCCCATAGAATGGTTTGCCATAGGCGCCTACGATTTTCTCAAAGCCTTACATGTCAGGGCGTATGGAAATGTTGCAGAGGCTACGGTTGTGGCTCGGCCAGTTCTGCCATGGTACCCATGCCTGCTTTGGTGAAACTTAGGGAGTCACCCACCCATGCAAGGATCCCCGCACATAAGGTCTTCACTCTCTCCGCAAAGTGCAGCCAGCGCTGACATTATCCAATGCGAAGATGTTCACAAGTGGTACGGCGAGTTCCACGTCCTCAAGGGCATTACCACCCGCATCCGCCGCGGAGAGGTGGTGGTGATCTGTGGGCCTTCAGGTTCGGGCAAGTCCACGTTTATTCGCACGTTGAACCGCTTAGAAGAACACCAGAGAGGGCGCATTGTGGTAGATGGCATTGAGCTGACCAGCGACCTGCGCAACATCGATGCCATTCGCCGCGAAGTGGGCATGGTTTTTCAACAGTTCAACCTGTTCCCCCATCTCACGGTTTTGCAAAATGTAACCCTTGGCCCAATCCACGTGAAAAAGATGAAAAAAAGTGAGGCGATAGAGCGGGCCATGGAACTGCTGAGCCGGGTGGGGATCGCCGAGCAAGCGGAAAAATACCCGGGGCAGCTTTCGGGGGGGCAGCAGCAGCGGGTGGCAATTGCCCGCGCCTTGGCCATGAATCCGGCGGTGATGCTCTTCGATGAGCCCACCTCGGCCTTGGATCCAGAGATGATCAAGGAGGTGCTGGACGTGATGCGGGAGTTGGCCCGCTCGGGGATGACCATGGTGTGTGTAACCCACGAGATGGGCTTTGCCCGCGAGGTGGCGGATCGGATTATCTTCTTCGACCGCGGCAAGATCGTGGAGGAAAACACCCCCCAAGAGTTTTTCAGCAATCCGAAAGAAGAGCGCTCCCGCCTGTTTTTATCCCAGATCCTTTCCCACTAGCGAGTCCTTCAGAAGGGGGTGAGGCGTGCCAGAAAAGCCCCCTCCGGCTCTTGATAGACAATCTGCCCCTGCCAGCCGTTGGCGTGGGCACACTGCAGCAGGGTTTCCGGATCTACAAATAGCCAGGGAAAGGGATCCCCCCGCTGGCCGTTGTACTCGGCTACAAAGTTCACTACCTTGGCTTTTGCCTCGCTCCCTTCCTGCCAATCTTCTGAGCCACCTGCTTCGAGGTGGGCAGGAGCGGCCAGCTTGCCAGAGGGATCTTCCAAGTTTTCTAAACGCCCTCCCTCTTCTGCCGGCAGATTCCGCAGATCTGCGAGGTCGCTGGCATCGCTCAAATCGGTGGAATCCAGGAGCAACTGGCCAGTGGGCTGAACCCAGTGGCGAGCCAGGCGCAAAAAACGCTCCAAGCCCGACAGGGATCCCGCCAAGCCGACGCCGTTCATCAGCAGGAGTAGGGTATCGAAGGGCTCTCCTGGCCCCGCCCAGTGGAAAAGATCGGCGGCAATGCGGCAGCGCACCCCCCGCTCTGCCATGATCTGCAACGCCACCGGGGAGCGATCCAAGGCAGCCACGGCCAATCCTTCCTCCTGCAGCAGCAGGCTGTGGCGGCCCGTGCCGGCGCCGATGTCCAGCACCCGACCGCGGCATAGATCCAAAGCCATGGCCTCCACCTCCGGCAGCTCCTGGGTGAAGAACACCTCTGGGGAGACCACCTGGGGCTCTTCCGCCAACGGGATCCCCTCCAGGCCGTAGGCATGCAAGAGCAGGGATCCCTTGGCCTGGCCTCGGTGCCAGTCCCATAGGGCTTGCTCTAAGGGATCCTGAAGTGGGTAATTCTCGACAGCCTTTATCATGGAAGGGGAAAGCTAAACCATTGACCCGATGGCCATCGTCGCCTTTCTTTACGGTGCCGCTATCGTCCTTTTGCTGATTGCAGCAGTGGTTTGGGCAACATCTCGGCAGTTCAATGTGGAGACCGAGACGCAGATCGGCACCTCGCCAGAAGAGCCCTCCGAGACCTCATCCGTTCCCATTTCCATTGTGGAGCAGCTAGAGCGCCAATACCGCAACAGCCCTTCCTACCGTCCCGATCCGTGACATACTCCCGCACTCATGTTGATGCATAGTCGGAGATCCTTAGAGATCCTTGGAAAGATGACTTTTGAGGATTCCTGAGGATACAAGCAGTGTCTTTGCTGGCCAAAAGCTAGCGTTTTCTCTCTCTATATATGGTTGCCAAGTCTCCACCACCCATTGTCTACATTGCCTTGGGGCTATTGCTACTCTGGGGCGGTCATCGCGCTTGGCAGGCGGGCTATGTTCGCTGGCCGGAAGGCATTTCTCTACCGCCAGTATCGCTGCCAGGGTTGGGGGGTGGAGCACAAGATCTGCTCCTGACCAGCGGCGAGCGCACCTTGTTTGCCGATAGCAGTCCCGCTGCCGTTGCCGCTGCAGAGCTGTTGCGCCAAGGTAACCTCAGCGCAGCCATCCCGGTGTTGGAGATGGGGCTGCAAAGCAACCGCAACGACCCGGAAGCTCGCATTTTCTTGAACAATGCCCGTGCCCAGCAGCAGGGCAGTCCCTTGAGCCTGGCGGTGGTGGTGCCCATCTCCAGCAACCCCAACCGCGCCAAAGAGACCCTGCGCGGGGTGGCGCAAGCTCAGGAGGAGCTTTTCCAACAGGGGGGAATCGGAGGACGGCTGCTGCGGGTAGTGATTGCCGACGATGGCGATAACCCTGAGCGAGCAGCAGCGGTGGCCAAAGCCCTGGTGGCGCAGCCTGAGATCTTGGGGGTGATTGGCCATAACACCAGCGATGCCACCCTGGCTGCAGCCGAGGTTTATCAGCCTGCCGGCTTGGCGATGATCTCCTCCACCTCCACCAGCACTCGCATCAGCATGCTGGGGGATGCCATTTTTCGCACCGTGCCCTCCGATCAAGTGGCCGGCACGCAACTGGCCCGTTATGCTCTCAACACGTTGCGGCTGCAAAGGGTGGCCATCTTCTACAACCCCAACAGCGCCTACAGCTCCAGCTTGCGCGATGCCTTTGCCTCCACCCTGACCAGCGAGGGGGGAATTGTGCTGGCGGAGTTCGACCTATCAGCCTCGGACTTCAACCCCCAGGCCAGCCTGCAAAGGGCCGTCGGCCAAGGAGCCCAGGTAGCTTTTTTAGCTCCCACGGCTTCCGTAGCCGAAAAAGCGCTGGCCGTAGCCCGCGAGAACGCTGTAGCTGGTAAGCCCCTTGCTCTTCTGGGCGGCGATGTGCTCTTCAGCCTCACCACATTGCAAGAAGGGGGAGCAGCGGTAGAGGGCTTGGTGGTGGCGGTACCCTGGCATCCCCAGGTGCCGCGCAACCGCGAGTTTGCCCAGAAGGCAGCCCAGCTCTGGGGAGGGCAGGTGAGCTGGCGCACCGCTCTGGCTTATGATGCCACCCGGGTTTTCTTGCAAGCTTTCAGCCAAGGAGCCACCAGCCGCAACGCTGTGCTGGCCCGTTTGCAGGATCCCAACTTCCTCCTCCAGGACGGCGCTTCCGGAGAAGTGCGCTTCTTGCCCTCCGGCGACCGCAATGCTCCCCATGTGCTGGTGCGGGTTGAGCCCGGCAACCGCTCCGGTACCGGCTACGATTTTGTGCCTCTCCCCTAGGGATCCCGGCAGACGCTACAGTGGGGGATGCTCTCAATCTCCTCAGAATCGAATGGATCCCATGCCCACTCGGATCACAGCCTGCTTTCAAGCGCTGCGCAGCCGCGGCGAAAAAGCCCTCATCCCCTACCTCACCGCCGGGGATCCCAACTTGGAAACCACCTTTGAGGCTTTGCAGGTTCTGGATCAGAGCGGCGCCGATCTTATCGAGCTGGGGGTACCCTACTCGGATCCCTTGGCGGATGGGCCGGTGATCCAAGCGGCAGCCACCCGCGCCCTCAGCCGGGGAGTCACTTTGGGCGCCATTCTACAAGGCTTGCGCCGCCTCTCTCTGCAGGCCCCCCTGATCCTGTTCACCTACTACAACCCCATCCACCAGCTCGGCATCCCCAACTTTCTGCATCAACTGCGGCAGGCCGGCTGTGCCGGCTTGGTCGTCCCCGATCTGCCTCTGGAAGAGGCGGGATCCCTGCGACAAGCAGCCCAGGCCGAAGGGATCGACCTCATCCTGCTGGTGGCACCTACCAGCCCCCCGGAGCGCATGCGCCGCATTGCCCAGCAGTCCAGTGGCTTTGTCTACTTGGTCAGCACCACCGGCGTTACCGGCGAACGGGCCACCCTGGAAAAGCGGATCCCGGCTTTGCTGCAGCAACTGCGCCAACAAACCCCCCTGCCGATTGGGGTGGGCTTCGGCATCTCCACTCCCGACCAGGCCCGCCAGATCGCTCTCTGGGGAGCAGATGCGGCGATTGTGGGCAGCGCATTTGTGCAACGGCTGGCCAAAGCCCCCACGCCTGAAGAAGGACTGCAACAAATAGCTCACTTTTGTCGAGCCCTCAAAGCGGCCCTGCAAGAGGTGACCACTCCAGAGTGTTAACTTCTGTTCAGGAAGGTGCCCACTCAGACTGCTTCCATCTCAAAACAAATGTTTACATTTTGTGAGCCAGCCCGCAGACCCATTTCCCCCTGCTGCGCCCCATAGTCCAGGGATCCCAGCCTAGGCAGACATTTTGGGGTTGGTAGGTTTGCAAATCTTCACAAAACACTCATCCATCCCGCGATATAAAATTAGGCTGGATGCTCGGCTGTCTGAAAGTCGCAGAGGTTCTTGACCTATCTAAAAATTTAGGGGTTCGGTGGGGGGTCTGCTGCCACGGAATCCTTGATTTTTGGGGGTCAAAGAGGATCCCGCAAAAAAGCTTGGGATTCGGCTTTTGGGAGGTTCAGCCAGTCGCTCACCACTTTTTGGAAAGACCAGAAGGAGATCCATCATGCAAGATGCTTTTACCCGGGTGATCGCTCAGGCAGATGCACGCGGTGCCTTTTTAAGTGACCAAGACTTTGACCGTTTGGCGGCTTTGGTGGCAGAGGGCAACAAGCGCCTAGATGCTGTCAACCGCATGACCAGCAATGCCGCCCAAATCGTAACCAATGCAGCTCGCTCTTTGTTTGCTCAAGAGCCAGATCTGATCGCTCCCGGCGGCAATGCCTACACCAACCGCCGCATGGCTGCCTGCCTACGGGACATGGAGATCATCCTGCGCTACATCACCTATGCCACCTTGGCCGGGGATAGCTCTGTGCTGGAAGATCGCTGCCTGAACGGCCTGCGGGAAACCTACATTGCTCT
This sequence comes from Synechococcus sp. R5-15, assembly GCF_047462035.1. NCBI lineage: Bacteria > Bacillati > Cyanobacteriota > Cyanophyceae > Synechococcales > Synechococcaceae > Synechococcus > Synechococcus sp. R5-15. The sequence goes on from NZ_JANSIK010000072.1 coordinate 43,424, forward strand.
GGGGGTGCCCACCACTTCTGTGGCCAACGGCATTGCTGCCATGAAGAAAGAAGCCCTGGCCAAGATCATGGATCCGAAAGGCATCACCCCTGGCGACTGCTCTGCGCTGCAAAGCGAAGTGGCCAGCTACTTCGATAAGGCTGCTGCCGCCATCGTTTGAGCTTTGGGTCGAAGCTGGCTTAGTCGTCCCTTTTTAGATCGGTTAGATCCCTTCATTTCTGATAGGCAGGTGGAGATCCAGTCCGCCTTTCCTACAGAATGTTCGTTAACAACACAATTGATGAATTTAGGAGTTGCAAGGTGAAAACCGTCATCACTGAAGCGATTGCTGCCGCTGACAATCAAGGGCGTTTTCTGAATGCCAGCGAGCTGCAGGCCGTGAATGGTCGTTACCAGCGTGCTGCTGCTTCTCTGGAAGCGGCCCGTGTCCTAACCAACAATCAGCAAACCCTGGTGCGGGAAGCGGTGCAGGAAGTGTTCAAGAGGTTCCCTTACTTGACCCAGCCGGGTGAAATGGGCCACGGCGATGTGTTTCAGGCCAAGTGTGCCCGCGACATCGGCTACTACCTCCGCTTCATCACCTATTCCCTGGTTGCGGGTGGCACCGGCCCCCTCGATGAATACTTGGTAGCCGGGCTGCGGGAAGTGAACCGCTCCTTTAACCTCTCTCCGAGCTGGTACATCGTGGCTCTGCAGTACATGAAGAGCCGCGCTCTGGGCATGCTGAGCGGCCAAGCGGCCAACGAAGCTGCCATCTACTTCGATTACGCCATCAACGCCCTCAGCTAAGGGATCCCAGGGCAAAGATCCCCGCTTGTTGGGAGGGGACGATCTCTTTCTTCGTCTTCCAAGTGTGTATCTCTCCAGAGCAGGCGGCGGCTCCAGAGAGGTCTATTCCACCTGTTTCTAGGTTGGCTTAGCGCCTCGGCTCCCTTTGAGCCAGTTGGGTTAGTCGCCTGCTCTCTAGTCTGGGGGAGTTAACCTCTGGGTTCTAGACATTGCCTGGTGGCAACGCGGCTGGCCCGCGAAAGTAGCCGGTACAGCTTGTCCGGCGCTTGGTTGCCCCTGACAGTCCTCTAAACGAAATCTGATAATAATTGGGGAAAGCGATGTTCGGTCAAAGCACCACCAGCCCTGAAGCTCTGACAGAAGCCGGCAGCCGGGTTTACCGAGTTGAGTACACCGGCCTGCTCAACCCTCCCGATGCTCTGGCCACCTCTGCCAAAGTTCGCCGCAGCACCCTGAGCGCCACCGTCCCCTACAGTCGGTTGTCTGCCGAGATGCAGCGCATTCTGCGGATGGGTGGCAAAATCGTGCAGGTCACTGCCTTGTCGGGAGCCAATGCCTCTCCTGCTCAGGACAACGGTGCTGCTGAGTAAGGGATGCTCGACGGCTAACTGAAGTTACCGGCAAGGTTGCCCAGGTGTCATGAACAGCTCTGCAACGGTTCGTATGGCATCCAACACGGCGGTGCTGCCACAGCAGCTTAGCTGGGAGCAGGCGATAGCCCGGCTGCAAGGGGATGACTTGCAAGATCGCTACTATGCCGCCTGGTACTTGGGCACAGTTCGGGATCCACGTGGGGTAGAGCCACTGCTTTTGGCGTTGCAGGATGAACGGGATCGCACCGCCTTGGGGGGCTATCCTCTGCGCCGCAATGCTGCCAAGGCCCTGGGGCAAATCGGGGACGTGCGGGCCGTGCCCGGTTTGATCGAGGCCCTCACCTGTACTGACTTCCACGTGCGGGAAGAGGCTGCCTATGCCTTGGCTCAATTGGGGGACAAGCGAGCAGTGGATCCCTTGCTGGCACTGTTGCAGTCTCGCGAACAGGATCAGCCCTGGGAAGCCCTTATCGAGGCCTTGGGTCAGCTTCAGGCCACCGAGGCTGAGGCAGCGATCCGGCCCTTTTTGAACCATCCCTCTGAGCGGGTGCGTTCGGCAGCGGCTTGGGTGCTCTATCGCTTTACGCAAGCCGAGGAGCTGACCCAAATCCTGGTGGCGCTACTGGCCCACTCCAACTCCAGCCTACGACAGGCCGCTTTGTTCGACCTGGCCGAATCGGGATGGGTGGCGGGGGCGCCGCTGCTGGCCACAGCCGACGTGGCTCTCAACCTGCGCATCAATGCTCTGAAGCGGCTGTTCGATGTGGCGCTTCAGTTGGGGTGGGTGCCGCTGGCTCAGGTGACGGCGGTGATCCTGCCGCAACTGGAGAAGCTCTTCTAGGATCCTGGGGGGCTCAGTGCCTTTGATCAGCGGTTTCAAGTGTACCTTTGACTATTCGTTGCCTATGTCCTCCGCCTCGGCTGCTCAAGCGTTTCCCATTGCTGTGGCTCAACTGGCAGCAGAATTGGAGCAGGCCACGTCGCCTGAGGAATTGTTGCGGGTGGTGAGGGCGCTGGGGGCTCTGGGCCAAGTGGAAGGGATCCCCATCTTAATTCGCGCCTTTGGGTTTAATCGCCCTGCAGTTGGGGAGGCTGCTCTGGAGGAGGTGCTGCGCTTTGGGGAGGCGGCGGTGCAGCCCTTGCTGAGCCATATTGACGGTTTCGATTACGGGGCGCGGGCCTATTCGGTGCGGGCTTTGGCTCGCATTGGCCATGGGGATGCCTACCCCTTTTTGGCAGAAGCCATTGTGGCGGACTTTGCCCCCAGTGTACGGCGGGCGGCGACCCGTGGGCTAGGACGAGTGGCGGCCAAGCGGCCCTTGCTCGATCAAGAGCGAGCCTTGCAACTGTTGCGGCAATGTCTTGCCGATGCCGATTGGGGAGTCCGCTACGCCGCCGTTGGATCCCTGACGGACTTGGCTCGCCAGGGTGAACAATCTCTGCGCCCCTCAGTCGAGGCTGCGCTCCAGATGGCCCTGGAAGATGCCGATCCTCTGATCCCTCTCCGCGTCCAGATGAGCTGGCAGGAATTGGCTGCCGAGCCTTAGCTTCCCTGCCCCACTGTGTTTTTCTTAAGTTTTTCTCGTTTTTTTAGGAGCACCATCTATGTCCCTTCCGTTGCTTGCCGATCGCCCCACCACCCAAAATGAACGGGTGCCTCGCTACTTTGTAGCCAGCGACGAAACCCCGCCGGTCTACCGTCCTGACGACCCGACAGGTATCGACAACATCATTCGCGCTGCCTATCGCCAGATCTTCAGCGAGCATCTGATGCTGGAGAGTTATCGGCAAAAAGCTCTGGAGTCCCAGTTGCGCAACGGGGCAATCTCGGTCAAAGAGTTTGTGCGCGGCCTGGGCAAGTCGGAGGTGTACCGGGATCTGGTCATGGTTCCCAACGACAACTACCGCTTCATCGAGGTCACCTTCCAGCGCTTTTTGGGTCGGCCCACCTACAGCCAACAGGAGCGCATCAAGTACTCCATCATCGTTGCCACCAAGGGGCTAGATGGCTTCATCGACGCTGTGGTGGATAGCGAAGAGTACAATGCCGCCTTTGGGGACGATGTGGTGCCTTACCAACGCCGTCGCCTGTCGGAAAAGCCCGCCAACCTGGTAACCCCCCGCTATGGAGCCCGTTGGCGCGATGTCTCCGGCGTGAAGCGCTCGACGCGGGAAGTGGTGCGCACCTATCGTCTCACCCGTCCTCCCAAACCCGGGGATCCAGAAAACTTCCTCAACATGGCCCGCATGCTCAATCCCAAGCCGGCAGCGCGGCAAAACATCAGCGTCTTCGATCTGAAGATCCCGGACATGACCACCAGCCGCCGCTAGGACTGGGCAAGCTTCCGGGGACAACCCTTTGCGGGCTCTGCCGGGCCGATCGATCCGAGGCTGTTCGGATGGGTCGGCCTGCCGCTGTGCCTGGGGCAAGATTCGTTATAATCCTGGTGATGCTTCTTAACACTTGGGTCGCATGAAGAATCCGGTTGTGCGGGCTTTTTTTGTCGGCAAGGCTGTGGCGGATGTCCTACGGGAGCGTTTGGAAAGCGCCCTCACCGATATTGCCGGAGAAGTGGGCAAGGTGTGGGCCGAGCTGCAGGAGGGCTGGCAAACCTTTGCCCAGGATGTCATGACCCGAGCTGAGGCAGAAGCATCCGTGGCCGCTCAGGAAAGGGTGCCGCCTCCTTTCCAGACAGAAGATCTGCAGGCAACTCTGGACGACTTGCGGGCAGAAGTGGCGCAGTTGCGCTCCGAGTTGCAGAAGTACCGGAGTCGAAACGCTTGAACGCGAGCCTTTTGGGATCCCGGACTTCTTTGGGATCACAACCCGTCAAGCCCTATACCGCCTACCGCTGGGCCCGGGAGAACTATACTCGCCAGGGCCGCATGCTGGACATTTGGCGATTTGTGCTCACCTGGCTGTTTTACCTTTGGCTGGATCAGCAGGCTTGGAGCTATGGGGGACAACCCACGCCCGAGCGAAAGGCCCAGCGCCGCCGGGCCAGAGCCATTTGGATCCGCGAAACGCTGCTTAACTTAGGCCCTACTTTTATTAAAGTGGGGCAGTTTTTCTCCACCCGCGCCGATCTCTTCCCCTCGGAATATGTCGAGGAGCTCTCCAAGCTGCAGGATCGGGTGCCTGCTTTCAGCTACGAACAGGTGGCGGCAATCGTGCAGCAGGAGCTGGGCAGGCCGATAACCCAAATCTACAGCTACTTTGATCCCACCCCTTTGGCCGCTGCCAGCTTGGGGCAGGTGCATCGCGCCAAGCTCAAAACCGGGGAAGAGGTGGTGGTGAAGGTGCAGCGTCCGGGGCTGACTCGCTTGTTCACCATCGATCTGGAGATCTGCCGCGGGATCGCCGAGTTCTTTCAGTATCGCACCCCTTGGGGTGGGCCAAGCCGGGACTGGATCGGCATCTATGAAGAGTGTCGGCGCACCCTCTGGGAAGAGGTGGATTACCTCAATGAGGGCCGCAATGCCGATACCTTCCGCCGCAACTTTCGGGATATGCCGCAAATTGCTGTTCCCAAAGTGTATTGGCGTTACACCTCTCCTCGCCTGTTGACATTGGAATACCTGCCGGGGATCAAAATCAGCGATTACGAAGCCCTGAGCGCGGCAGGGTTGGATCGCAAGGTTTTGGCTCGTCTGGGGGCAGAGGCTTATCTGCGGCAACTGCTCAAGGATGGTTTTTTTCACGCCGATCCCCACCCCGGCAACATTGCCGTGAAGCCCGATGGCACGCTGATCTTCTACGACTTCGGCATGATGGGCCGCCTGCCCTCCGATGTGAAAGAAAAGCTGATGGGCACGCTGGCAGGTGTGGTCTCCAAAAATGCCGATCAGGTGGTGGCCTCGCTGGTGGAACTGGGGGTGCTGGTGCCCACCGCCGATCTGGCTCCGGTGCGCCGCTCGGTGCAGTACATGCTGGATCACTTTATGGACAAACCCTTTTCCAGCAACTCGGGAGAAATCTCGGTGGCGGCCATTAGCGAAGACCTTTACGAGCTGGCCTACGATCAGCCGTTTCGTTTTCCGGCTACCTTCACCTTTGTGATGCGGGCCCTGACCACGCTGGAGGGATTGGGGAAAGGGTTGGATCCGGAGTTCGACTTTATGGAGGTGGCCAAACCCTTTGCGGAAGAGCTGATGAGTTTAAACGGAAGCAAGAATGAGACCCTCTTGGCCCAGGTTGGCCGTCAAGCGGCTGAGTTCACCAGCAGCAGCCTCAGTTTGCCCCGCCGGATCGAATTGACCTTGAGCAAGTTGGAACAAGGGGAGCTGCGCCTGCGGGTGCGATCCAGCGAGACGGAGCGCTTGCTGCGCAAGCTGAACAACACCGGGCTGGGAGTCATTTACGGGGTGTTGTTTGCGGCCTTTTTTTTGAGCGCAACTCAGCTCTTTTTGGCCGGACATGCTACCTTAACGGTTATCACTTTGGTTTTGGCTGCCCTCGCTGCTCTTGCTTTAATCAGAGTACTCTTAAGGTTGAATCGGTCAGAGCGATTGATGTGATGCGACGATATGCCTGCGCTACGGATCCCGGCAAGATCCGCAGCAGCAATCAAGATGCCTGCTACTGCGATCCAGAGGGGCGCTATTTTATTGTTGCCGATGGTATGGGAGGACATGCTGCCGGGGCTACAGCCAGCCTGTTGGCTGTCGAGACCATCCGAGAATATCTGGATCGAGGCTGGAAAAACGTGCCGGCACCCCGGTTGCTCAGCGAAGCCGTAGAAGCAGCCAACAGTGCCATCCTCAAGGATCAGCGGGAAAATCCAGAGCGGGCAGACATGGGCACTACGGTGGTGGTGGCCATGGTGGATCCCAATGACAACTGCTGGAGCGCTCACATCGGTGATTCTCGCCTCTATCGCCTACGGGGATCCGAAATGCAGCAAATGACCGAGGATCACACCTTAGTGGCTCGCTCCATTCGACTGGGGGAGCTGACCTATGAGCAGGCCCGGATTCACCCTTGGCGACATATTCTCGAGCGCTGCCTGGGCCGACCCGATGCGGGTCCACCTTCTGTGCAGCCGATTACAGTTTACCCAGGGGATCGCCTGTTGTTGTGTAGCGACGGCCTAACTGAGGAGCTGGACGACGAAGTGATCATCGAGTATTGCCTGCAGGTGGAAGATTTGGAGCAACTTCCCCTAAAGCTCATCGAGGCGGCCAAAGAGCGGGGCGGGCGAGACAACATCACAGTAGTGATTGCCGAATACGCCTAGTTTGCGCCCGGCTAAAGACGGTATTGGCGGTACACTTCGCTGGCAGCCCGGTGCAGCAGGGAGTGGCGATACACGAGGCGGTTGAGGTCTTTGCCGTAGCCGCCGCCGATGACGCAGGCGACAGGATAGCCCTGCTTTAGACAAGTGTTCAGCACTTGCATGTCTCGCCGAAACAGGCCCTGGTCGCTAAGGGCCAGCTTGCCCAAGAGGTCTTCTTCGTGGGGATCCACACCGGCATCGTAGAGCACCAGGTCAGGGCGCACCTGAGCCAACAGATCGGGCAAGTGGTCGGCCAAAGTCTGGAGATAGGCTTCATCTTCCATGCCTACTGGCAGGGGCACGTCCAGGTCGCTCTGTTGTTTGGTGGCGGGGAAGTTGGCCTCGCAGTGCATGGAAAAGGTGAACACCCGCGGCTCGGAGCGAAAGATCCAAGCAGTGCCATCTCCTTGATGGACATCCAGATCCACGATCAAGAGCCTTTGCACCAGCCCTTGCTGCAGCAGGACTTGGGCGGCAATGGCCAGGTCGTTGAAGATACAAAAGCCGGAGCCGTAGGCAGGGAAGGCATGGTGGGTGCCGCCGGCGGTGTTGCAGGCCAGGCCGTGGCGCAGGGCCAATCGGGCGGTCAAGACGGTACCCCCCACCGCTCGACAGGTGCGCTGCACCAGCTCCGGGCTCCAGGGCAGGCCGATGCGCCGCTGCAGCTTGGCCTCCAGGGATCCCTCACAGTAGGCCCTGACGTACTCAGGGGTATGTACCGACTCAATCCAGGCGAGGGAGGGCAGCTCGGGGTGGTGCACTTGTTGGGGGCGGATCACCCCTTCCCGCAGCAGCAGCTCTTGCAAGAGGCGAAATTTCGGCATGGGAAAGCGGTGGTCCGGCGGCAGGGGGGCACTGTAGTCGGGGTGGTAAACAATTGGCAAAGACATCAAGGGCAATCGAATTGACGGCGGTGAGCATGGCCTATAACGGCTCCAGTGCTTATGGTAGAGGTAGCCCGCTCCTGCCGGATCCCTTCGAGACTCTTGCAAACCTGTTCTCCGTACCGCCGCGATTCCCTATGTTTACTGCGTCGGATCCCTTTTTGGGTCGCCTCTTGGCTCAGCGTTATCGACTTGTACATCTGCTGGGACAGGGGGGCATGGGGCGAGTCTATTTGGCTCAAGATTTGCTCTTTGGTGGGGTGGAAGTGGCTGTCAAGCTGCTTTCCCAGCCGGCAATGGATCAGCGCACCCGCCTGCGCTTTGAACGGGAAGCGAAAGCCTGCGCGGCTTTGGGCCAAAAAAGCCTGCACATTGTCAAAGTCAATGACTATGGCCTTACCCCCGATGAGGTGCCTTTCTATGTGATGGAATACCTGAACGGCCAAACCCTCAAGGATATTCTGGCCGCAGGGGCTTTGCCTTTGGAGCGCTTCTTCCGGCTGGCCCGTCAAATTGGCTTGGGGTTGAAAGCAGCCCACGAGGGGATCCTCATGGAAGGGCAACGGGTGCAGGTGATCCACCGCGATTTGAAGCCGGCCAACGTGATTGTAGTGCCTGATAGCAGTTTTGGGGAACTGGCGAAGCTGGTGGATTTCGGCATTGCCAAGCTGCTCAACAGCCATGAATCTTTGAGCTTTACCCATGCCTACCTGGGAACGCTGGCCTATTCTTCCCCGGAACAGCTGGAAGGGTTGCCGCTGGACGCCCGTTCCGATATCTACAGCTTCGGGATCATGCTGTACCAGATGGTGTCCGGGGAGATGCCCCTCAAGCCCACCACCGAATCTTTCCCGGGCTGGTACCAGGCCCACCACAAGCACCGGCCCATCCCTCTAGAAGACTGGGGACTGAAGTTTCCGCTGCCCGCCGGTTTGTCTGACTTGATCCTCGGTTGCCTGGCCAAAGATCCTGCCGCCCGCCCGCAATCGGTGGCTAACGTGTTGACGGAGCTGGAGCACATTCAAGCCAGAGCACAGGGATCTATTGCCCCTCAGGTCCCAGTCGCCTCGTCGGAAGAGGCTGCCTCTGGCCCACTTTCTGGAGGTCTCCCTGCCGCTGCGCCGTCCTTGGTTACAGCCGGTACTCTGCGGCTCAGGCCCCTGACGGCGGCCACGGAGGTCGAGAACGGGGGATCCCTGCTTTGGGTGCGCCTGATTCCCTTTCTGATGGGCGGGCTGCTGGGCTGGGTTTTGGTGAGTTGGCAATGGGGACAGTTGCTGCAGCGCCCCTCGGCCCCCCGTGTTTCCGGGCCAGGATCTCGTCCGGCAGTGGAAGATCCCATTGCCCCAGAGAATGCCCATCCCCTGTCTGAGGAGAGTGGTTCGAGCGAGGAGCCGCCGCTGGAGGGGATCCCTGAGTTCCTTGTTTTGGCTTCAGAGCAGAACGGACGGCGGGATCCCGCGCCGGAGCTGGAACCCTACAACAGGAGCGAGCCGGTGTTTCGCGCCTTTCCCCTGGAGACTTCCCGCGAGACGGTACGAGCCAGCCTGGGATCCCCCAACCAGCAGGGGCAGGGCGCTTGGCCCAATACCGTGTACGACCTGTACCGCTTTGGCGGGGTGGACTTGGGCCTCACCTACGACGAATCCAGCCTGGCCCTGCGGCAAACCGAAGCCACCGTCACCGCTGGCGTACCCACCCCGCAAGTGGAAGGCCTCTTGGAGGATATGCTGCAAGCCCCCTTGCCTGCTCAACTGCAGCGGGAACTGCGAGCCGTGCGCGAGGGGCGTTCCGAGCGGGTACAATTCCGCGTTGGCCCCTGGGCCGGCGTGATCGAGCGCAGCGCTCAAGGCCATCTTTACATGGCCCTCTGGGATCCCGCGCTGCCCAGCGGTGCTCCACCACCTTTCCCCTCCTCTCCCACCCTACCCCCGGCTGCCCCCGTTGCCCGGCCTCCCAAGGCCCGTAACCTCAATTCAGCAGCAGGCGGCCCTCGTCCCGGCCAGACCATGCAGGAGCTGCTGCGCCGTGCGCGCGAATTGCGGGGGGACTGAGCCATGTCTGCTTCTGAAGACAAAAAGCCGCTGTTGAGCACCGTCGCTCGCCTCTTCAAAACTCTGGCGAGGCCTTTCCCTGTCGGGCCTACGGCTCTCCTCAAACCCCCCGAACCTCCTCCCCCCAAGCGCCCGGTGCGCCTGCGGATTACCTGCCCAGGAGAGCCCCCCCAGGTGGTTGCCCTGAAGGGCTCCGACATTCTCGGTCGCAGCCAGACGGTGGCCACCATTCGCATCCCTGCCCCCGCGGTGAGCCATCTCCACGCCCACATCCGTCCCCGCCCGGATTGGCGCCTGCCCGGTCTGGGTTGGCGGATCCCGTTGCCCCCTATTCTCTACTGGCTGGGGTGGAATGCCGGTCGCTACCAGCTAGAAGATCAAGACTCGACCAACGGCGTTTTCCGCCTCAAACCCTTCGGTGGTGTCGAGCGGGTGCGCCGGGTGATCTTGCGGCATGGCCAGCAACTGAGCCTTGGCCCGCCTCGGGATCCGGAGAGCGTCTGGATTCAGGTGCTGGATCCACCCCCACCACAGGTGTATGGGGTGCGCGGCTGCCTCATCCTGATGGTGGTCTTGGGGCTGGGGGCGAGGATTTGGATCGGCCATGAGTGGGGCAAGTTCTCAGTGGAGCCACCCCTCTCCGCAGATCGCAACCCCCTGATCGTCCTGGCCGGGGATCAGCAGACGGAGCTGCGCCGCCATCAGGGGGACACCTACCGGGAGCTGCCCGACCTGGAAGCTTTTGGGCCGATTTTGCCCAAGGTGGTGGTCGCCGCTGAAGATCACCGCTTTTACTCCCACTTTGGGGTGGATCTGCTGGGCATTGCCCGCGCCTTTTGGGTGAACCTGCGCTCGGGGGAAGTGCAGCAGGGGGGCAGCTCCATCAGCCAACAACTGGCCCGCACCGTGCTGCGGGACTACACCGGCTCCGGCAACACCTTCGGGCGCAAGCTGCGGGAGGCCGTCGCCGCCCTGAAGCTGGAACAGCGCTACAGCAAAGACGAAATCCTCGCTCTCTACCTCAACAATGTTTACCTGGGCAACGGCATCTACGGCTTTGAAACTGCTGCCCAGTTCTATTTCGGGATCCCAAGCCGCCAGCTCAGCCTTTCCGAAGCTGCGACCTTGGCGGCCATTTTGCCCGCGCCCAATGCCTTTAACCCTGTCGCCAACTATGATGCCGCCGTTCGGGGCCGGGATCGGGTGTTGGATCGCCTGAGCGAGCTGAAAGTCTTCCCCGAAGAGGAGATTCGGCGGGCCCGGCGCAGTCGCCTCACCCTCAACCCCAATTTGCGCTCCCAAACCTCGACAGTTGCTCCCTACTTTTACAGTGCCGTCTTCCAGGAGCTGCGGCAGCTCTTGGGCCAAGACCTCTCGGCAGAGGGCAACTTCATCATCGAAACCACGGTGCATTTGCCCTACCAGCGTTTGGCAGAGCAAGTCCTGGCCCAAACGGTGCGCGAGTCCGGATCCCGCTTGGGCTTCAGCCAAGGCGCTTTGGTCAGTCTCGACAGCCGCAACGGCGAAGTGCTGGCTTTGGTGGGCGGGATCGACTACAACGCCAGCCCCTTCAACCGGGCTACCCAAGCTCAAAGGCAGCCGGGCTCCACCTTCAAAGTGTTCACGTATGCGGCTGCCCTCACCCAGGGGATCCCTCTCTCCCAAGTGTTGTCTTGCGAGCCCCTCACCTGGGGCAACCTCACCTTTCGGGGCTGTCGCTCGGGATCGGCCCCTATGGATTTGGCCCGCGGCCTGATCCTCTCCGAAAACGTGATTGCCCTGCGGTTGGCCCAACAAGTAGGTCTAGAGCAAGTGGTGGCGACGGCCCGGCAAATGGGCATCCAATCGCCGTTGCAACCCTATCCTTCTATGGTGATTGGCACCATGGAGGTGAACTTGCTGGAGTTGACAGCAGCCTTCACTCCTTTTGCCAATCGTGGCCTTTGGTCAAGGCCCCACACCATCCGCCGCATCTTGGATAGCAGCGATTGCGCCAGCCCCAACGACTTTCGCACCTGCCGCGAGATTTACCCTGGTCGGGAGGATCCCCGCTCTCAGCGACTTGTCCTGCCAGAAACCGTCGCCCAACAGATGACAGCCGTACTGCAAGGGGTGATCAGCTCCGGCACCGGCACTGCTGCCCGGCTCGGCATTGGAGAAGCCGGTAAAACCGGCACCACCACCGCCAACAAGGATCTGCTCTTTATCGGCTACACGCCCAACCCTCCCCTGGTGACCGGCATTTGGCTGGGCAATGATGACTCTAGCCCAACACGAGGAAGCAGCAGCATAGCCGCTCAAACTTGGGGAAATTACATGAGACAAGTCATTACCAATAGTTTGACGATGGTTCAATAGAGCAACTCCGAGAGCAGCCTTGGCAATTGGCAACCCCAAATCCTGACAACCCGACAGAAAACTCTCCTGCATCCCAAGTGAGAAATGCCTAATAACCAGTTTGGCCGTACCCCTCAATAAACCCACAATCTAGGTTCACCCACTTTCTCAGCGCAGATCTCGGCCAAAGGGCAACAACGACAAAATAATTAACTTCATGTGTTGTTTGGCAAAGGGGATCCCAACAATGGTGATTGCCAGAATCACAGCCCAGAAGAGATGGTTAAGCACCAACGGCCAGCCAAACAGCAATAGCCAGATGACGTTAAAGATCAGCAGCAGCGGGCTGTTGGCATCGGGATACTCCACCACTTCCTTTCCGAAGGGGGCAAGCACTGCAAACCCCAGTTTGATGCTCTGCCAGCCAAAGGGAATGCCGATGATTGTCAGGCAAAGGCTCAGTCCTCTAAGATGTAGCCCAAACCTGTCAGCAAACCCCCGAAGATTAGCCAGATGATGTTGCCAATCAAGCTCATGATTCAGATCCTCCACCGTTGAGACCAAATTGCAGGGTACAAGAGCAGAACTAGCCTTCCTGTTCGACATCCATACTCTAACCAGCTGTTGGCCAAGACTGGGATCCCAAAATCTGCTTCTTTCCTGGGCTCTAGCGTTCTGCGTCACCGAGGGGAGCGGGCTCCATCACCGGAGGCACTGCGGCCCTATTCACCTTGCAGGGCAGAATGCGGTTCAGAAAGCGGAGGATCCCCCAAACCCAACTGACGGTGATCACCCAAAAGATCCACAACCCGCTTGCCCACGGTTGCGGCAAGTCCAAGGCCATCCCCCCAATCATTGGGCCAAGAGCAAACCCCGCCGCCCAGCAGAGGGAGTTGACCGACAGATACACCCCCCGCAAGTGATCCGGCGCCAAATCCGCCACCAAAGCAGAGGCAGAGGGGTTGTAGCTCACCAACGCCAAAGAGAGCACCGCCAGCGCCAAGACTGCCACCGCCGGGGCCGGAGCCCCCAATTCCGCCGCCAGACCGCTAAGCCAAACCAAAAGAAATCCCACCCCCCACATCAGGGCGGATCCCTGCAACCCTTGGATGCGCGTCCGGCGATTCAACCAACGGGCCACCGGCATCTGCAGCAGAGCAACCAAGGCCCCATGCAAGGCAAACAAAATGCCGATTTGCACCTCTGGGATCCCTACCCCATTGCGGAAGTAAAGGGGCATGCTGCTGCTGAGCTGGGCCACATAGGTGGTGAACAGGATATTCGACAGGCCAAACACCAAAAGGGAGCGATCTCTAAGGGCGGTTTTCCAACCTGCCAACACAGGCTCTGCTGCCGGACAAGTCGCCCGAGTTTCCCGGATAAAAAACCAAAGTACTGCCAGAAAGATTAGAAAAGTGACACCGTCGATTACAAACAAGAGCCGATAGGCCCCCGTCAGAGCCACCAGCGTGCTGGCCATAGCCACCCCAAGGCTGAGGCCCAGGTTATCCCCCAGACGGTTGAGAGCGTAGGCTTCGTTGCGCTGCTCACGAGTGGTTAGATCTGCTACAATCGCTTCCGCAGGCGGCCAGTACAACCCCTGCCCCAAACCTGCAGCCACATTGGCCAGAGCAAAACTCCAGAAGTTATGGGAGAGCGCAAACCCAAACGACCCCAAGCTGGAAATGGCCAGGGAGAGGATCAAAGTGGAGCGGCGCCCCCAAGCTCCATCGGCCATCGAGCCGCCCAGGATGCGGCCAAACACCCCGGCAAAAGCCATAATGCCCAGCCCCAAGCCCACTTGGGTGGCGGTCAGCCCTACCTGATTGACAAAAAAGAGGGTGGCATAAAACAGGGTAAAGCCGGTTCCGGTTTGGGAAAGCAGCCGACCGATAAAGATCAGCCAAACCTGAAAACTGAGCTTCGGCCACCAAGAAGGGATCCGCATGTTGGGTGCAGTGGGGGAGGGCCTACCTAGCCTACGGGATCCCGATCCTTGAGGCCAGGGCAAGGAGCCTGCTCTGACAAGTAAACTGAAAATTTGTGCAGCCAGGCTTGATGTTCGTTGCCAGAAGGCTCTTCACCCAGCGAGCCAGCAGACAGGGCAACCCATTTCCCCAACTCCAAATATTCGCTCAACAGCCGCGCCAACTTATAAACTCGATAATCGAGCTGCACTAAGCTACTTTTCATCTGCCCCAAAACACCCAGTCCTCTTCTGAGCCAACTTACAACCTTCAACCTTTCCCAAAACCTGCTGATCGCGTCAGCGGGACGGAGTCCTTGCAGGAAGCCAACCCCCATCTTGCTTGCTGCAGCCGAGGCGCAAGTTCCCTTTGCCCACAACAGAGCACCTGTAGCTCAGCCGCAAACCTGGACAAAGCTAGAAGAAGCTGTGCCTTACAGTTCTAGTACCAACAATTTTAACTAACGGGGGTGCGGGGGCAATAGGTCCCATGCTCTAGCCGCAGGGTGAGCACCGGGATACATGGATCCCCGCCATACCCCTGAGCGAAATCTGTAGTAAAGCCTACTTATGCTGGCGGTAACCTACAAGTACTGGGCTTATCCAGATGCCTCCCAACAAACCAGCTCACGGGCGGACGACGGGGATTGACCTGGTTTTGGAGCAATTCCTGACGACTTCAGAGGGCGCTTTTGGGAACGGCCCAAGGGCTTCAAAGCCCTGCAAGGCCAGCTGAGAAGGCTGCAACCCAGGGGGGCGAGAAAACAGCAGGGGTCTTGCC
>NZ_JANSIK010000073.1:0-1060 GCF_047462035.1 Synechococcus sp. R5-15
ATGACCATAGCGGTAGGGCGCGTGCGTCAGGAGCGAGGATGGTTCGACATCGTCGATGACTGGCTCAAGCGCGACAGATTCGTGTTTATCGGCTGGTCCGGGCTGCTGCTGTTCCCCTGCGCTTACCTAGCCCTGGGCGGCTGGCTCACCGGCACCACCTTTGTAACTTCCTGGTACACCCACGGGTTGGCCAGCTCCTACCTGGAAGGGTGCAACTTTTTGACCGTAGCCGTCTCCACCCCCGCCGACAGCATGGGGCACAGCCTGCTGCTGCTGTGGGGCCCGGAAGCCCAGGGGGACTTCACCCGCTGGTGCCAGATTGGGGGGCTGTGGACCTTTGTGGCCCTGCACGGAGCGCTGGGGCTGATTGGCTTTATGCTGCGGCAATTTGAGATTGCCCGGCTGGTGGGGGTGCGGCCCTACAACGCCATTGCGTTTAGCGCGCCGATAGCGGTGTTTGTGAGCGTGTTTTTGATTTACCCGCTGGGGCAGAGCAGCTGGTTTTTTGCGCCTAGCTTTGGGGTGGCGGGGATTTTCCGCTTTTTGCTGTTTTTCCAGGGGTTCCACAACTGGACGCTGAACCCGTTCCACATGATGGGGGTGGCTGGCGTTTTGGGTGGAGCGCTGTTGTGTGCCATCCATGGGGCGACGGTGGAGAACACCCTGTTTCAGGATGGGGATGCGGCCAGCACCTTTCGGGCTTTTGAGCCGACGCAGTCGGAGGAGACCTACTCGATGGTGACGGCCAACCGGTACTGGAGCCAGATTTTTGGGATAGCGTTTTCCAACAAGCGGTGGCTGCACTTTTTCATGTTGTTTGTGCCGGTGACGGGTTTGTGGATGTCGAGCATTGGGGTAGTGGGGTTGGCGCTGAACCTGCGGGCGTATGACTTTATCAGTCAGGAGGTGCGGGCAGCGGAAGACCCTGAGTTTGAGACGTTTTACACGAAGAACATTTTGCTGAACGAGGGGATTCGGGCGTGGATGGCGCCGCAGGACCAACCCCATGAGCGCTTTGAGTTCCCTGAAGAAGTCCTCCCCCGCGGCAATGCGCTCTAAA
>NZ_JANSIK010000074.1:0-21748 GCF_047462035.1 Synechococcus sp. R5-15
CCACTTTCGAGTCAGCCAAGATGGTTGCCAAGGCGGGGAGGAAGTTTGGTAGCAAGACAGCAAGGGCGATGCTCACCTGGGCGCACTATCGGTTCAAGCAGTTCCTGAAGTTCCAAGCCCAAAAGAAAAACGTGGTTGTCGTGGAAGTATCGGAAGCGTACACCAGCAAAACCTGTACTAAGTGCGGGCACATCCACACCAAGTTGGGTGGCGCAAAGGTGTTTGTCTGCCCAAGATGCGGACACAAGCTACCACGGGACTGGCAAGGCGCTCTGGGTGTAATGCTCAGGGCTTTGCGGGATACCGCCTTTCTGTTCGGACTCCGTCCCGCTGACGCGGTCGCGTTAGCGTCGCGTAGCGACAACGGAAACGGGCAGAATGCTATCGCTTCACCGCTGAGCAGTAATGCTCAGCAGTGTTCAGCGTAAATGTATCAGAAGCGTTTGCAGAAGGATTGTCGATGAGCTACGACGCGGTGGTGATTGGGGCCGGGCATAACGGGCTGGTGAGCGCTTGCTATTTGGCCAAAGCGGGGCAAAAAGTGCTAGTGCTGGAGCGCTATCACACCGTTGGTGGTGCTGCCATTACGGAAGAAATTCACCCAGGCTTTCGCGTGTCGGTGGCTTCCTATTCCTGTAGTTTGCTGCGACCGGAGATCATTCGCGATCTGCGCCTGCCGGACTATGGCTTTGAGGTCTACGCCAAGCAACCTTCCTATTTCATGCCCTTCCCGGATGGGCAGCACCTCTTCCTGTATGCCGATAACCGCGCCAAGAGCAAGGCGGAAATTGCCAAGTTTTCCCGCAAAGATGCGGAAGCCTACGACCGCTGGGAGGAGTTTTGGGATCGGGTGAACGAGGTGGTGGAGCCAACTTTGATGCAGCCGCCGATTTCACTGGGCCAACTGGCGGATCGCTTTGCAGCTGCTGGCTATGAAGACGATTTCCGCCGCATCATGCTCCTCTCGACCACTGATCTCCTGGATGAGTTCTTCGAGTCGGAGCAGGTCAAGGCGGCGATGGCTCCCCAATCTTTGATCGGCACCTCAGCCGGGCCGATGACTCCAGGTACGCCCTACATCTGGCTGGTCCATGCGGTAGGTCGGGCCATTGGCTCGCGTGGGGTCTGGGGCTATGTGCGCGGTGGGATGGGATCCATTACCCAAGCGATGGCCAAGGCAGCTCTGGACTTAGGGGTGGAGATCCGCACGTCTGCTCCAGTGGCGGAGATCTTGATGGAGAGTGGGCAGGCTACTGGAGTCGTCCTCGAATCGGGGGAAACCGTGCGGGCGCGGGCGGTTCTCTCCAATGCCCATCCCCAAATCACCTTTTTGCGACTCTGCTCCTCTTTGCCCCCAGACTTGCGTGACCGGCTAGAACGGCACTACCGCACCTCAGGCCCGGTGTACAAGCTCAACTTGGCCCTGGAGGAACTGCCCCGCTACACGGCGGCCCCTGCTGAAGTGCCCCCAGAAGTTGTCAGCTCTGCCACAGTGGATATTGCCCCCTCGGTGGCCTATCTGGAGCGGGCTTGGGATGACTGCAAGTACGGGATCCCTTCCCGGGATCCGTTTATCGAGATCTACAGCCAATCCCCCACCGACCCGACAATGGCTCCCCCAGGCAAGCACATTCTCTCCTGCTTCTGCCAGTTTGTGCCTTACCAACCCAAAGGGCGAGACTGGAACGATGGCCTACGGGAGGAATTTGCCGATCGGGTAATCGACAAAATTGCCCAATTTGCCCCCAACATTAAAAACGCCGTGATCGCACGGCAGATGTTGTCGCCCCTGGATCTGGAGGCCCGCTTCGGCCTTGTGGGGGGCAGCATTTTTCACGGGGAAATGACGCCGGATCAAAGCTACAACCTGCGGCCCATCTCCGGCCTGGCCGACTATCGATCCCCCATTCCCGGCCTTTACCTCTGCGGTTCAGGAGCGCACCCAGGAGGCGGAGTGACCGGGATCCCTGGCCACAACTGCGCACAGGTGGTGCTCAGCGATCTACCAAATCTTTAACGGACAAAAAAGGCTCAGCCACAAGGGCCAAGCCAGAGCGGATCCCTGCTCTGGGATCAGACGGGTTGCCTGGGTTACAGCCGCACCTCAGTTCCCTCAAAGAACCCACGGATGATCAAAATGGCCCCTTCTCTAGCTTCAAGGTTGTTAGTAGGGAACTCCTGTTCTATGAACCACTGGCCGGAAATGCGCTCAGCAGAGGTCGTTGAATCGAAGACAAGGTTCAGATTTCCTCTTTGTGTTCCCCCACCAATATCAAGCCGGTTAAACGGCCCTGATAACTGTGCTCCGGCCAAGGTGCGGAAGAGGAAATCCCCCGTTGCAGGCACGATGCCCTGCAAAACAACTGGAGTACCCCCGCCTTCTTCCCTTTCAGTTCGTAATGAGAAAAAGTAGTCAAAGGCTGTTGGAGCACCCGGTCCAGGAGTAGGGACAGGTAACTGAGGAATTGGGGTGGGGAAAGGTCGCGGTGGAGGGCTGACCTGCACAAAGTTGAGAACTGTGCTGGTGTTGGCCGGATCAAACTCCGCTTGAACACGACCGTTCAACAGGCGGCGGATGCGAACCAACTGATTGGGCAAGATGTTCAGTCGAGTCGGATCCGGAGCAAACAGTACCGACTGCGTACCCACCTGGGCGGGACGATAGACGATCTCCGCCTGGTTGGGCCGGAAGTTTAGGCGGGCAAAGAGAGCCAAGGCGTCCTCGGGAGTGCCATCGCCCGCAACACCTCGCTGCCGCACCACAAAGCTCGCGGAGAAATTGCCCGTTTGGAGAATAGCGACTACAGGACCTTGAGGTGGAGGAGGGTTGACAAAGCTTCCTGCTGGTGGGTTGCCGTTGGGGCCAGGATCTTCATAGAGTACCCCTGTGGTAGGGACAATGAGAGAAGAATCTCCCTCGAGAACGACCTGATTGCCATTCCTGTTCACCAAAATGCGGCGCACGGTGAGCGTTAAAAGCGTTAAAACAGTGCCGTCATCTCGGATAGCCCTGAAGGTGGTGTTCACCCGAATGCGCTGGTCGTTGGGGAGGGTCGAAATTGCAACCAGCCCGGCGATATTGAATTGCGTAGATAGCCTGCCGTCGTTGGGTCCAAAGGCAGTGATATTCACCAGCGGTGTGGTTCGCCCAATTTGGATGGCCAGCGTGCTGGAGCGAAGGGTGGAGTCGATTGTCAGCTCACTGGCTGGGATCTCGTTCACGGGCAAGATGCGGGCTTCAACATTGGCGATGCGAGCTTCACCGCTTCCCTGCAAGGGGTTGGTACGCACAGGGATCCCATTGTCAAACCTCGGATTGACATAGTCCAGCCGCAGGCTGGTGGTCTCCAGCACTGAGCCGGGGGTAAAGCGATACTCTTGGGCCGAGACAAAGGCAGCCGGATCTACCTGGACGGGCCCAGGCAAGGTCGGAGACTCATTAACTTCTCCGCAGCCGCCTAGCAGCAAGACTCCACACAAAACCGCCAACGAGCGACCTTTGAAGTTCATACGGCACTTCCTCACACACCTTAAATCTGGGCAAATCCACACACAAAATGGGGAGAAGGCACCCAACCCCTAACGCTACAGGTAAGCTGGCCGCCCCTGCTCGAGGCTATGATACCCCATATGTAGGGGATGGGCCATTTCCAGAACAATTTCTTGCATTTGCTCTGCCGCTCGCTTGACAACGCTCTAGGATGCAGTAGAACTAACAGCAGGCATCCCCCCTTGAAATTGTGCAGATGCATAAGACTTGAGCAAGCTCGGTGGATCCCTGCTGGACGCTGCCTAAGACGTTTGCTGTGGTGTGAGTGAGTGGAGATTTTTCGATGAGACGACGTTTTGGCTCAGCCCTTGGCCGTGGCGGCCTCTCTCTTTGGGCAACCTGTGCTTCGGTTGCGCTGATTACCGGCTGCAGTAGCGAGACCACCAGCGGGGTGCCGCCTCTACTGGCTTCTAGCGGTGCCACGCCTCCTCCTGTGGCCGTTGCCCCCACGATTGCCCCCAATCTCACGCCTATCACCTTTCGCCCAGGGCCGGACTTTGCCCCCATCACCCCGCCGCCGGTTCAACCCGACCTTCCGGATCCGCCTAGTCTAACTGGGGGGTTTAATCTTTCATCAGTGGGATCCGCCTTTGTAACTATCACCTTGGCCGGCTTACGTGCTCCAGGAGTGATCAGGAGCGTAGAGGTTCAGTTTTTTAACATCAGTCGCGGCACGGATATTACCAGCATCTTTTTGCCGACGGCAATTGAGCAGTTTAGAAATACGCTGATAGGCAGAGGCAATAGCTACGACGACAGAATCAACGGGATCACGCTTACCAACGGCTTCACCTTTCCGGCGGGTCTAGCCGCCTACAACACCAACGTTGCTGCGGGAGAAACGGTTTTGGTAATCGTGGTCATTCGAGATTCATTTGGTCAAGCTCTGAGGCTGGAAGCGGACGCCCAAGCCCCCTAAGCTAGAGCTGAGTAAGGCTGTTTGGGTTTGTGCCACGAGAGAGTTGAATGGCAGGAGGATGAGGGAATGAAAACGGGAAAAGTAGCTGGGGTTTTGGCTTGCTTGTGCTTGGGCTTGCTAACAGCTTGTCAACAAACTAAAGAGGGGAATCCAATCAGCTCGCTGCCAGGGCCAATCATCCCTGTGCAAAACCCAAATACGGAACCCGGAGGAACGGGGGTAGGGCTGCCATCCACTCCTCCGATTGGATCTGTTCCCCCAGGTCAACCCAGCCCTCTTGTGCCCCCTCCTGTGTCGGCACCGACGATCCCTCCCCTGCCCAGCCCGAACCCCTCTCCCAGTATCATTGGCTTGCCCCCAGGCCCCTTGGCTGCCCCGATGTTTACTAAGAGCTTTAATCCTGCTTCAGCAGTGGGTGCCCCTGTAACTGTAACGGTTATCTTCACGATTGTTAATAACTCAGGGATTCAACTAACCGGCCTCAACTTTGCAGACAGCCTGCCTGCAGGGTTGCTTGTTGCCACTCCGCTTAACATCACCAATACCTGTGATGGCACAGCTAGTGCAGGCGGAACCTCAATTGCCCTGAGCGATGGAAAACTGGCTGCCAATGCAACTTGTGCAGTGACTGTTCAGGTTGTTGCTGGGACTCCAGGCACTTACGTCAATCCTCCTGTAACTCTCACCAGCGCCCAAGCTCCCCCTGCGCAAAGTGGGACTGTAACTCTCGTGGTGGGTGCAACTTCTCCGGTTTTCACTAAAGCATTTCCAGTTCCACTTACTCCAATTAATATTAATACTTCTGTACCTTTGACCTTTACCATCACCAACAACACGGCTACCCCTCTGACCGGCCTTGCCTTTACAGACAACTTACCTCCTGGGCTCTTTATTGCTGCTCCTCTCGTTTTCACCACTACTTGCAGTGGTGTACTTAACGTGGCTGCGAATGGAACGTCTATTGCTTTCTCGAATGGAACTCTGCCTGTTAACACTATGTGCATGATTTCAGTGAACGTTACTTCTAGCACACCAGGTACGTACATCAATCCTCCTACCACACTCATCAGCAACGAGGCAGCCCCAGTGATAGCGCCGGCTGTGAGTGTGACCTTCGTCCCTTAGCCCGCGGCTGTGGGTTTGAGGAGAATCCAAAAACACAGGGTTAGGATGCGGCCACCACGCAAGGGATCCGCATCAACCTCAATCAACCTGGCCGATCAAGGCGGCTGCCCAATCCAGGAGGGCGTTCACTGCTTCTAGGTCTTTCGCTTCTGAGTACAACCTCAGCAGAGGCTCGGTGCCGCTGCCGCGAATCATCACCCAGCTTCCATCGGCGAGGACGAATTTGTGGCCGTCGCGATCAAAATGTTTGATCACCTTCTGCCCCAAAATCTCAGCCGGGGGATCCATCTGTAGCCGTTTGAATAACTCAGTTTGTTGATTTTGATCGGCGAGGTGGAGATCGCGGCGCAGGTAAACAGAGGTGAACCCTTCCCGTTCCTGCAAAGCCCGGTAGATGGCGCTGAGATCTTGGCCGGTTTCCGTAACCGCTTCGATGAGATACAGGGCCGAAAGCAGGGCATCCCGCTCGGGAATGTGGCCCAAGTAGCCGATGCCGCCCGATTCTTCTCCGCCCAACAGCACCTCTGTGCTCATCATGCGCTCGGCGATGTACTTAAAGCCCACCGGCATTTCCGTAACCGGTAGGCCATAGTGCTGTGCAACTTTAACAAACAGTTCGGAGCCGCTGATGGTTTTGACAATCTCGCCCCGCAAGCCGCGTCGCCCGGCCAGGTGGTCGATCAAGATGGGGATCAGGATCTGCGGGCTGAGGAAATGGCCTTGCCCATCGAGAGCCGCAATGCGGTCGGCATCCCCATCAAAGACCAAACCCATTTTCAAGGGGGCGGGATCCGCCGCGATGATCTGAGCAGAAGCCTGCAGGTTTTGGGGCAAGGGCTCGGGGGGAAATCCCCCAAACAAGGGATCCCGATGCGCCTGCAACTCAATGACCTTCTCCCCCAACAGACGGGTGAGGCCGCCAGCGCCAGAGCCAAACATGACATCCACCCAAATCTTGGCCGGGGATCCTTTGAGCTTTTCCAGATCCACAAAGCGGCTGAGCTGAGCCAGGTAGCCGGGCCAGGGATCCCAGGTGTGGATGGGGGCCTTGTGGGATCCCAGAGGTTGCAGGTGGCGCATATCCTGCTCGATGGCGGCGGTAACTTCCGGCGGCACGGATCCACCGAATCCCCCCTTGACCTTGAGGCCGGAATAGTGGGGGGGGTTGTGGCTGGCGGTGATCACCAAAGCGCCGTGGCAGCCCCGCTCCTTGGCACCCCAGCTAAAGGCCGGCGTTGGGGCCACACAGGTGGAGAGGTAAACTGGGATCCCCAGGCGGGCCACCACCTCAGCAGTGTGGGCGGCAAAGCGTTCCGAGAGAAAGCGGTTGTCGTAGCCGACCAGGATCCCTTCGCCGGGGTAGGTGCGGGCCAACACTTGGGCGCTGGCCTGGGCGGCAAGGGCCAAGTTTTGGAAAGTAAAGGCATCGGCAATCACGGCTCGCCAGCCGTCGGTGCCAAAGCGGATGGGAGTGTCGACCATGGGGGGGTTGAGGTGGATGCTGCCGCTTCAAGTCATAGCACGAGGCGGGAGTTGCGGGGTTCGGTCTGCTCTCAACTTCTTCGCTTCTTCTCTATCTCTATTGAGATGGGATGTGAGATGGGATGAGATGGGATCCCTCTCGCGGGGCCCGCAGAAGCGGATAGAGTAACCTGGAAAGCGTTCCGCTCCTTTGTGCCATGACTCAGCAACTGACTCTCGACGGACTGGGATTGGGATCGAATGGGGGATCCCGTCTGGGTCGGGTGATTGTAACCGATTTGCAGGGGGAGATGCAGCGCTCCTACCTGGAATACGCCATGAGCGTGATCGTGGGGCGGGCCTTGCCGGATGTGCGGGATGGCCTCAAGCCGGTACACCGCCGCATCCTCTACGCCATGCACGAGCTGGGCCTGACGCCGGATCGCCCCTACCGCAAATGCGCACGGGTGGTGGGGGATGTGCTGGGGAAATATCACCCCCACGGGGATCAGGCAGTTTATGACGCGCTGGTGCGCATGGTGCAAGACTTTTCCAGCCGCTATCCCCTGGTGGCGGGACACGGCAACTTCGGCTCTGTGGATGATGACCCGCCGGCGGCTATGCGCTACACGGAGTGCCGGCTGGCGGAGCTGAGCCACACAGCGCTTCTGGAGCAGGTGTCGGAAGAGATCGTCGATTTCATGCCCAATTTCGACGGATCCCAGGCGGAGCCCACCGTTCTCCCGGCCCGATTGCCCATTTTGCTGCTCAACGGCTCTGCCGGCATTGCCGTGGGCATGGCCACCAATATCCCACCCCACAACCTGGGGGAAGTGGTGGATGGCCTGTTGGCTTTGATCGACCATCCCGACCTCAGCCCTGAGGAACTGTTGCGGTGGATCCCAGGGCCGGATTTTCCCACCGGCGGCCAAATCTTAGACACCCAAGGGATCCGCGAAGCCTACCTCACCGGGCGCGGTTCCATCACCCTGCGGGGGGTAGCCCGATTTGAGGAGATCCAGCCGGGCAAAGGACGCCACCGGCGGCCTGCTCTGGTCATCAGCGAGTTTCCCTATCAGGTGAACAAAGCCGCCTGGATCGAAAAAGTGGCCGAGCTGGCCAACCAAGACCGCATCAGCGGCATCGCCGATCTGCGCGATGAGTCGGATCGCAGCGGCATTCGCGTGGTGGTGGAGCTGAAGCGAGAGGCCAACCCACAGGCGGTTTTGCAGCAGTTGTATAAGCTCACCCCTTTGCAAAGCAACTTTGGAGCCATCCTGCTGGCTTTGGTGAACGGGGAACCGCGGCAGCTGAGCCTCAAAGAGATCCTGCAGCACTTTTTGCAATTTCGCGAGGCCACCCTCAACCGGATGTTCCGTGCCGAGTTGCAGCAGGTGCAGCGCAAGGCGGAAGAGGTGGCAGGAATGTTGCTGGCGCTGGCGGATCTGGAGGGGGTGATCGAGCTGCTGCGGCAAGCGCCCGATGGCACCACGGCCAAAGCCCAATTGCAAACTCGCCTGGGCTGTACCCCCCAGCAGGCAGAGACGATTTTGGCCATGCCTCTGCGTCGCCTGACGGGATTGGAGCGGGAACGGCTGCACCAGGAACACGCCCAGTTGCAGACCCGCATCGAAGAACTGCAGGGGCTACTCAGCGACCGCCGCAAGCTCTTGAATTATTTGAAAAAAGAGCTGCGCCACTTGAAGAAAATCTTCGGGGATCCCCGGCGTACCCAGATCCTCTCGGCCTCGGAGCTGGAAGCGGAAGTGGCCCAAATCCCCAGCGGTGAAGAGACGGAAGAGACTCGCTTCCTGCTGCAATTCACCCGCAAGGGCTATGTGCGCCGCCTGCCTCTGCCTGGCCGTCGCTCCCGCAGCAACCCCGCGCAGCGGGAAGTGGGGGAGGATCTACTGGTCGGCCTGGAATGCGCCACGCTGGAGCAGGAAATCTTGGTGCTCACCGCCGGCGGCAAGGCTTTTACCGTGCCCATCGCAGGGATCCCCCTCAGCACTGGGTCTTCACGGGGGGTACCCCTGCTCACCCTTCTTCCCAACCCTGAGCCGATGGTTGCCACCTTCACGTTGGCTCCGGATCCGGGCAAGGCAAGTTTGGTGGTGCTCAGCCGGCAGGGGCGGATCAAGCGGGTGGCCCTGGCAGAGCTAATGGGCCTTACCCAACGGGGATCCACCGTCCTCAAGCTAAAAGAGGGAGATGAGCTGGGCTGGGCAGCCCTTTGGGATCCCGGCCACCAAGGCTACAGCGTCGTCCTGGCTACTTCAGGGGGACGGGTGCTGCGGCTGGATGTCCAACAGATTCCCCTGATGGGTCGGGCGGCTGTGGGATCGCCGGCCCTGCGTTTGGGGCGCGCCGAGCGAATAGTTGGTATGGCGCTGCTGCCCTCCCAAGGGATCCTGGTTCTGGCCAGCCGGTCGGGCTATCTGAAGCGCTTGTCTCTGGAGGAGATCCCCATCTTGGAGCGGAGTCCGGTGGGCGCGCCGGCCTTTCACTTCTCCGACCGAGGGGATGTGCTGGTGGGCTTGGTGGGTCTCCCCCCCGAGCTGGAGAGGCCTTCCCATCTGCAACTGGATGTGATCACGGAGTCTGAACAGGTGTACTCCTTCTCTCCTGCCGAGATCCCGCTGCAAAGCCGCTCCGGGGGCGGATCCCTCCTGGTCAAAGGGGAGCGGGTCAGGGAGTTGCGCCTGTTCTGGCCGCAGTGGCTGCCGGAAGGCGATGTGGGATAGCTCTTGGGGGAGCAGAAGATCCCTAGGACGAAGAGCCTTCCCCAGGCGAGGCCGAATCGGTCGGCGGGGAGCCGGGATCCGTCTCCGGCACTTCGGGATGGCGAACGGGCTTGGGTAGGGTGCCACCTGACCTGATAACCAAACAGCGCACGGTTTGGTGCAGCTCCTCCAGCAAAATGCTGATGGCAGAGCGGAAGTCTCGGTGGTCATCTCGCATTTGCTCCAGCATGGCGCGGATGACTTCCTGACAATCCTTCAGGATGTGCTGCTGCTGGGCAACAATCTGCACCAGTTCGCTTTGTTCCTTGAGCAGCTCCCGCAGACAGGAGCGCAGCTCTTCCACATGGCTCTGCCAAAGGGCCTGTCCTTCCCGCAGCTCCATCACGCTGGTGCGCAAATCGGCGGTCGAGTCTCTTAGGGCTTCGCTGTGGCGGCGCTCGGCTTCCAGTTGCTTTTGCTGCTCCTGCTGCTGCTGCCGCAACTCAGAATTGGCCCGCAAGTTGGCTTCCGCTGCCCTGAGCAATTGAGCCAATCGAACCTCAGTAACAACCCAACGCTCTTCCGGGGAGAGAGATCGACCTCGGCCAACTCGCCTGCAGAAGTACTTCACAGTCGCTGCACCCTATACACAACTCTCTACTTTAAATCAAAGCACCATAGGACTTCAGCCCAAGCAGAGACCTGTCTATCGGGCTTTGTCCCGGCTGTTTTTTGGGCTCACCCCACCATAGCCATAATACCGGATGCCGAATCCAGAAGTTCGGAAGACGGAGCTGCCCCTCTCCAGGGATCCCGGTCGTTCTTCTAGGATGGTGGAGAGTTTGGATCAAAGAAACCATGCCTTCACTTGCAAATCAGGTGGTGCTGATTACCGGCGCCTCTGCTGGAATTGGGGAAGCCGTCGCTCTGGAGGCGGCCAAACGCGGGGCTCGCTTGGTGCTGGCGGCCCGCCGGGAAGGGCTGCTGCGAAACGTCAAAGACTTGGTGGAGAGTCGGGGAGCGGAGGCGCTGGTGGTGCCCACCGACATGGCCGATACGGCCCAGGTGGAGGCGCTGGCCCAAAAGGCTCTGGATCATTTTGGCCGGGTGGATATCCTGGTGAACAACGCCGGCTATGGCCAGATGGGGCCGGTGGAAGAGGTGGATGTGGCGGCCATGCGGCGCCAGTTTGAGGTGAATGTGTTTGGCCTGCATGCTCTCACCCGTGCCCTCTTGCCCCAAATGCGGGAACGGGGCAGTGGCCGCATCCTCAACCTCAGCTCGGTGGCCGGCCAGATGTCGATGCCCTTCAGTGGCGTTTACAGCGCCACCAAGTTTGCTGTGGAGGCCCTCAGCGATGCGTTGCGGGTGGAAGTGGCCCCCTTCGGCATCAAGGTCATCTTGATCGAGCCGGGGCCGGTAGCCACCGAGTTTGGCCGCGTGGCGGAAGAAACCTTTGCCGCTGTTGTCAACCCCAATGGCCCCTACAAAGCGATCTTGGACAAGACTGCCGAGCTGGCCAGCTCGTTTAACAAAATGGCCTGGCCGGTGGAAAAAGTGGTGGAGCCGATCTTGAGGGCGATGACGGATCCTCACCCTTCCGACCGCTACACCGCTTTCACGGGGGGTAAGGTGGCGTTGGGGCTGATGCGGCTCATGCCCGCTGCTCTGGCTGACTCTATGTGGCGGCGCGTCTATGGGCTGGATGGTCTGGGATCCCCCGGCTCGGCCTAACTGCAGGCTTGTGGCGGGCATCGGATGGGGCAGGGATCCCTACAAGATCTCAAGCCCATTGAGTTCTCCTTGGTGCGGGGGCAGGGTTGTGCCTTCCAGGATGGACAGGTTAAGTTTGTTAAAGGACTTTTAATAACCGGGTGTTCCTCTTCCCTATGAACAAGCCTCTATCTCCCCAGCGCTGGTTGATCGCCCTCATGCTGGGCTTTTGTCTCTGGCAGGGATCCGGCCTGGTGCTGCAGCCTGCACCCGCCCATGCAGCTTTGGCCTCGGCCCTCACCTACGATCGCTTTTTGCGCTACGTCGAGGAGGGGCGGGTTACGGATGTGCGCCTCACGGACAACAATCTGGTAGCTGAAGTTACGGCTGTGGATCCCCAGACCCAGCATTCCACCCGCTACCGAGTGAACCTGCTGCCCAACACCGTACCGCAACTGGTGGACCGCCTCACCGAGCAGGGGATCGAAGTGGCAGTGGTACCCACCCGCAATGGCAGCGCCTTTTGGGCGCTTCTGGGCAACCTGGTGATCCCGCTGTTGCTGTTGGGAGGGTTGTTCTTTTTCGTGCGGCGTGCCGGTGCTGGAGCGGGCGGCCCTGGGCAGGCAATGAACTTCGGCAAATCGCGGGCCCGCTTCCAGATGGAAGCCAAAACCGGCGTTAAGTTCGACGATGTGGCCGGCATCGAAGAGGCCAAAGAAGAATTGCAAGAGGTGGTCACCTTCTTGAAGAAGCCGGAGCGCTTCACCGCTGTTGGGGCCAAGATCCCCAAGGGTGTGTTGTTGGTGGGGCCGCCGGGGACGGGCAAAACCCTTCTGGCCAAGGCCATTGCCGGCGAGGCAGGAGTGCCTTTCTTTAGCCTGTCCGGCTCTGAGTTTGTGGAAATGTTTGTCGGGGTGGGTGCCTCTCGCGTACGGGATCTCTTCAAGAAGGCCAAGGAGAATGCGCCTTGCATCGTCTTCATCGACGAGATCGACGCGGTGGGCCGGCAGCGGGGGGCCGGCATTGGCGGGGGCAACGACGAACGCGAGCAAACCCTGAACCAGTTGCTCACGGAGATGGACGGCTTTGAGGGCAACACCGGCATTATCGTGATTGCCGCCACCAACCGCCCTGATGTTTTGGATGCCGCTCTCTTGCGTCCGGGGCGCTTCGACCGCCAGATTACGGTGGATCGGCCCAGTTTCAAGGGGCGCTACGAGATCTTGCGGGTGCATGCCCGCAACAAGAAGCTGGCGGAAGAGGTCAGCCTGGAGGCGATTGCCCGCCGTACCCCCGGCTTTGCCGGCGCGGATCTGGCCAACCTGCTCAATGAAGCGGCCATTTTGGCGGCCCGCCGTCAGCGCATGGCCATCACCAACCAAGACATTGAGGACGCCATCGACCGCATCACCATTGGCCTGACCAAGCCGCCGCTTCTGGACGGCAAGAGCAAGCGCCTGATCGCCTACCACGAGTGTGGCCATGCCCTGTTGATGACACTTTTGCCCCACGCGGATCCCTTGAACAAGGTGACCATCATCCCCCGTTCCGGCGGCGCAGGTGGCTTTGCCCAGCAACTGCCCAACGAGGAGCAGATCGACTCCGGCATGTACAGCCGCGCTTGGCTGCTGGATCGGGTGGTGGTGGGCTTTGGCGGTCGGGCGGCCGAAGAGATCGTCTTCGGCTACTCGGAAGTGACCACCGGAGCCAGCAACGACCTGCAGCAGAACACGAATCTGGTGCGGCAGATGGTGACCCGCTTTGGCATGTCTGAGCTGGGGCCCTTGATGCTGGATCCCCCCAACAACGAGGTATTCTTGGGCGGCGGCTGGATGAACCGCGTCGAGTACTCGGAGGATGTGGCCGCCAAGATCGACCGCCAGGTGCGGCAGATCCTGGAGAGCTGTTACCAGAAAGCCAAGCAGATTTTGCTGGAGCACCGCCCTCTGCTGGATCGATTGGCCGATACCTTGGTGGAACGGGAAACCCTGGATGGCGACGAATTCCGGGCGATTGTCTCGGAGTATGTGCCCATCCCGGAGAAGGTCGGCCTGCCCAGTCCACTTGCGGAAGCGGGACGGAGTCCAAAGCTGGTCTAGGGGATCCCATCTCCATTGCCAGATAGACAACTGGGGGGGTTGTTGGGGCTGGATCCCGGCAGCTGCCCCCTTTTCCTTGCGAGTTTTGGGTTGCGTTGGGCTGTCGCATGCTCTCTTCGCTCTCTGCTTTGCCGGTTCACCTTTATCGCTGCCTGAGCTGCGGTCGGGAAGGGTTGACCCAATCACCAGGGCGGGAACAGGGATCCGCGGCGGATCGGGTTTATTGTCCCAGTTGCGGCCAGGTTTACCCCATCACCGCTTCTGGGGCTGTGGATTTTATCGGCAGCTCATCGGACCTGCATCTCACGCCAGCCCAAGCCATTGCCCATCTGCCTGGGTTTGCCTGGGGCTACGATCGCCTCTGGCGGCCCTGGGCCCTGTCGCTGCTGACGGGAGAGAGCTTTGGGAGCGAGCGGGAGAGTCAACTGCTGGCCGAGTTGGTGGGGGAGGGGGATCCCATCTTGGATTTGGGCACTGCCGGGGGGTACTGGAGCCGCTTGCTCCTGGCCAAGGATCCACAACGGACGGTGATCGGCCTGGACAATGCAGCAGGGGTATTGGCGGAAGCCGCTCAACAGGCGCAGCCCCACTGGCAGCACTACAGCCTGATGCGGGCTCGGGCTGAACAGCTTCCCCTCGCCTCTGGAACTTTTGGGGCGGTGATCAGTGGGGCGACCTTGAACGAAGTGCCTTTGGATCCCTGTTTGCGGGAAATTGCCCGTGTGTTGAGACCGGGAGGAGCCTTTGTCTCGATGCACAGCCAGCAGGTCCAGGGATGGGGGCAGATGGTGCAGCAATGGCTGGAAGCCACCGGCCTTCATTTTTTCTCAGAAACCCAGTTGCGCGAGCACCTTCAACAGGTGGGGCTGCAGTTGGAGCGTTATCTCAGCTTGGGTTGGGTGGCCTTTGTGCGGGCAGTGCGCCTCTGATCTGGGCTGGGTTGAGGTGGCCATTCATTGAGTCCAGAGCGGAGCCATCACCCAAATCCAAGTCGCGTCGATCCCCAGCCCTCCTCTTCCACCGGGAGAGGGCCTGGGAGTGAGGGCGAGAGCGCAGGCTAGGGGATCCACTCCAGCCCAACGCCAAAGCTAAACTCCCGATCCAAGGTCGAGTTGCGCAGGCTATAGCGAGCAGAAAGACGAAAAGAAGGGCTAATGGCATAGGCAGCGGTGATCTCCGCCAGGGTGGCCTGTCCTTCTTCCGGCTCCTGGGGGGCAACCCAACTGTAGCTGCCGGTCAAATCTGCAGCTCCGGGAGCCAAGGCCAAAACGGCAAAAGCCCCATAGCTAACTCCGCTGAGGCTGCGGTTCTTTTGTTCCAAAGCCCGATACCCCAGTTGTGGCGCCAGATTAAAAGGGGATCCCAGGGGGGCCAGAAAGTAGCGCATTTCCGACCCGTACTGGCGCACTTCGGGATGTTCGGAAGATTGGCGATAGTCACCGCTGAGGGTGAGGCGATCTCCCAGGCGCAAGTCTTGTAGGCTGATTCGCCAGTGCGAAGATGACTCAAAGCCGGCCTGCAAGCGGGTGGGCAAGACGGGCGTGTTGCGGATTTCTTCCAGGAGATTGGGCGGGTTTTGCAGCCAGCGGCGCAACACGGGGCTGTCTTCTAAAATTCGGTCATCCAAGCCCAAATCCAAAGCGGCTGAGAGGGTGGCCGGCACCGGATCTGGAATAGGGGCTTGCTGGGAATTGGCCCAAACCGGCCGCTCAGGCACCAGTCCAGCCCAGAGGAGCAGCATACCCAGGCGAAGCCCTTTGCCAGACTGTCTCACCACCTGCAACCCCATGCATCGCGTCCCTACTGTAGCCGCTTTCCGAGGGATTCTCCACGCAGACGGGCAAGGCTGGAGGTGCTCCACAGCGCGGCAACAACACCTCAAAGACGGCCCAGCGACAACAGAAAGCCTAGCTGCTCCGGCTGTTGGCAACCACCCGCAAGCGCTCGACCAATTTTTGCAGTTGCCGTTCAAATTGCAGACTTTGCCGCTGTAGCTGACTGACCTTTTCACAGCTATAGAGGACGGTGGTGTGATCTTTTCCCCCAAAGTAGTCGCCAATTTTGGGCAGGCTGAGGTTGGTGTAGTGGCGCATCAAGAACATGGCAATTTGCCGTGCTTGGCTGATGTCACGCTTGCGGGAGGATCCCAGTAAACTTTCTCGGTCGATGCCGAATTCTTCACAGACCACATCGGTAATCATGTCGGCGGTGATCTCTTTCGGCTCGCTGGGGGGATTGAGGATGGGCTGAATCGTCTCTACACTCATCGGCAAGCCAGAAATGGAAACATAGGCGACGGCGCGGATCAGGGCACCTTCCAGCTCGCGGATGTTGCTGGTGTAGGTGGTGGCAATGTACTCGATCACGTCGGCGGGCAGGTTCATCCCCTCGTACTCGGCTTTCTTCTTGAGAATGGCCATGCGGGTTTCGATATCCGGCGATTGAATTTCCGCAATCAAACCCATGGAGAAACGAGAACAAAGCCGCTCCTGCAGACGCGGGATCAGATGAGGAGAACGGTCGGCGGCCAGCACAATCTGCTTGCCGGACTCGTGCAGCGTATTAAAGGTGTGAAAAAACTCCTCTTGGGTGTACTCTTTGCCTTCGATAAATTGAACGTCATCCACCAATAAAATATCCACATCCCGATAGTGCTCCCGGAAAGACTGCATGCTGTCTCGCCGGATGGCATCGATTAAATCGTTGGTAAACCGTTCGGTGGACACGTAAAAGACTTTGGCCTGTGGATTTGCCTCTAGCTGGTAGTGGCCAATGGCCTGCATCAGGTGGGTTTTGCCCAGCCCTACCCCGCCGCAGAGAAACAGGGGGTTGTAGGCGCGCCCAGGCTTGTCGGCCACAGCCAGAGCTGCAGCGTGAGCCATGCGGTTGTTGGGGCCGACCACAAACCGTGAGAAGGAATACTTGGGGTTGAGATCCGGCGCCCGCATCGGCAGGCTGCCTCCGACTTCCAGTCCTAGGGTGGTGGGGGCAGGTAAGCTGCCGGCTCTGCCCGATGTTGGGGAAATCGCCCTTGAAGGGGGTTCTGCCTCGACAGAAGCGTGGGGGGAAACGGAAAACTCCACCTGCAAAGGGATCCCGGCTACCCGCTGCACCACCTCGGTGATGGTGGAAGCGTAGTGCTTTTGCAGCCAGCCCCGTGCCCATTCGCTGGGGGTACAGATGGTGAGGCGGTTGTCCACCAACGATTCAGCCCGCGCCGTTTTGATCCAAGCCTCAAAGGTTGGGCGGCTGAGCTGCACCTGCAGATGACACAGGGCTTCATCCCAGAGCTGATCCAGGGAAATATCCACACCACACACTCAGAGCGACACAGCAGAAGCCCAGAGGAAACAGCGGCGGCTTCCTCGACAGGAGCTTCGGGATTCCCAATTTAACTGCTCGGCGCGGGGTGGCCAATCTAGCAATTTTCCATTGAGTCTGCTAAGATTAAGCGTCTGCGATCAGTTTCAAGCGGGCTAATTTCGGTCTGGTCAGCTCTGGCAAATGATCTTGGATTCATAAGTTGGCTTCTCACCATGACTCAGCGTACCCTTCGTGGCACCAATCGCAGACGCATTCGGGTTTC
This sequence comes from Synechococcus sp. R5-15, assembly GCF_047462035.1. NCBI lineage: Bacteria > Bacillati > Cyanobacteriota > Cyanophyceae > Synechococcales > Synechococcaceae > Synechococcus > Synechococcus sp. R5-15. The sequence continues at coordinate 17,177 of NZ_JANSIK010000074.1, forward strand.
TGGGTTTCGGGCCAGAATGCGAACGGCAACTGGGCGTCAGGTCTTGCGGCGACGGCGGGCCAAGGGGCGTTATCGCCTGGCGGTTTCCTAAGCCCTTTGGTCAGAGATTTGATTTGTCTTGGTTTTTTGGAGCGTTGCAGCCCAAAACTCGCTGACTTCTGGGGCAGACTCTCCTCGGTGCCCAATGTTGCCGGCTCCTCATCGATTGCGGGATCGACGAGCTTTTCAGGCGCTCTACCAGGGGGGCCAACGTCGTTCCGGTGCAGGCTTGACCCTGCTGTTTCAGCCGATGCCCGCAGGGTGCGAAGGGATCCCTAGCCAAGTGGGGCTGGTGATCGGCAGAAAGGTGAGCAAATCTGCCGTAAAGCGGAATCGGCTGCGCCGCCAGTTGCGAGAAATCTTGCGCCCTCTGTGCCCAAACCTGAAACCCGGCTACCGGCTGCTGTTCATCTCCAAGGCAAACTTACTGACCTACCGCTGGCCGGAGCTGAGGGCGGAGGTGCATCGTCTTCTCCAAAAGGCCGACCTGCTCGTCAGCACAGATGTAGACTCAACAGGTGCAGACTCAGATGCCAAGCCGTCCTAAGAAACTTGAGCTGCACAGGTTTTTGCTACCCATGCTAGCCTGTTGCCATCATATGCTGGTGGCCACGCTAGATGTGGGGTGTGATGTACATCAAGCGGATTGAGCTGACCCGATTTAAGTCGTTTGGCAGCACCACCTCGTTGCCCCTGCTGCCGGGCTTTACGGTCATTTCCGGCCCCAATGGCTCCGGCAAGTCCAACATCCTGGATGGGATCCTGTTCGCGCTGGGGTTATCGTCCTCGCGGGGGATGCGGGCAGAGAGGCTTTTGGATCTGGTGCATTCCGGCAGCCTCAACGGCAATCGGCAGGTGGAAACCCACGTTTCCGTCACCTTTGAGCTGGGGCCAGGAGAAGATGGCCAGCCCAGGGAATGGAAAGTCAGTCGCCGGCTGCGGGTCAAGCCCGGAAAGGCTGAGGATCCCACTCGCGATAGCGGGACGGATTCTCTCCCCTACACCAGCACTTTCTACATCAACGATGTGCCCTGTACCCTGAGCGAGCTGCACGAACAACTGGAGGCGATGCACATCTACCCCAACGGCTACAACGTCGTTTTACAGGGGGATGTCACCAGTATCATTTCCATGCACCCCAAGGAACGGCGGCAGATCATCGACGAATTGGCGGGGGTGGCCACCTTCGACCGCAAGATCGCCCAGGCCAACAGCAAGCTGGAGGCGGTACGGGAACAAATTGAGCGCTTTCGGCTCATCGAACAAGAATGGCAAGCTCAAGGAGAGCGGCTGCTCAGAGAGAGCGAAAAGGCCCAACACCATCAGCAACTGCGGCTGCAGTTGCAAACGCTGGAGCAGCAGCAACAGGTGTTGCTTTGGCGGCATTTGCAGGCCCAAGTGGAAGAAACCCAGGCGGCCATTCAGCAGCTTCTGGAGGCTCAGGAGCAGGCCACCGCTCAGGTGCAGACCTTGAACGATCATTTGCAACAGGCCGAAGCCGCCCTGGCCGAGTTGCAAAGCCGCATCCATGCTCTTGGAGAGGAGGAATACCTGCACCTGCAAGCCCAAATCGCCGCCGCCGAAACACAACGGCAACAGGTCAGCCAACAGATCGCAGCCTGGCAGCAGGAGATCGAGCAAGCGCAGCGCCTACATCAGGAGCGGCAAACCCAACAGCAGCATCTGCAGGCGGAGCTGGAACACCTGCACAGCCAACAGGAGCAACTGGCCCAAGCCCAGGGATCCCTGCAGGCCCAGGTTCAGAAAGCCCAAATTAGCTTGGAACAGAGCCGCGAACAGCTGCGCGCCCTAGCCCAATCCGCTGATGCCTGGGTGAAACAGCAGCGCTACCTCACCCGCCACATTGAGGAACTCCGCGCTGAACAGGAGCCTCTCCAACAGGAGCAAATTCGCCTGCAAGAGCGACAACGGCAACTGGAACGACAAAGCCAAGAGATCCAAGCGGAGATTGCCCAGATCGAGGCGTGGCTGGGATCCCACCTGGCCCTCACCGCCGAGCTGGAACACACTTGCCGACAGTCGGAAGCTCAGGTTCAGACCCTGGCCCAAGAGCTGGCGCAACTGCAGGCCGGCCTGGAGCTGGATCGTGCCACCCACGAGCGCCTCACCGTCGAGCTGCACGCCAAGCAGCGGCAACTGGACAAATGGGAAACCCGCCGCCAAGTGTTGCAAGAGTCCCAGGGATCCCGGGCGACCCAAGCCATCCTGAGTGCCCGTCTGCCGGGGGTTTTGGGGTTGGTGGCCCAGTTGGGGCAGGTGGATCCCCAGTATCAACTGGCCCTGGAGGTTGCAGCAGGCAACCGGCTGCACTTTGTGGTGGTGGAGGATGACACCGTGGCCGTGAGCGCTGTCAACTTTTTGAAACGGGAAAAAGCCGGACGCGCCACCTTTTTGCCCTTGAATAAGCTCCAGCCCACCCGCCCCCCCAGCCCCCTGAAATTGGACGGCCTGATCGACTACGCCATTCGTTTGGTGCGTTTTGAAGAGCGCTACCGGGATGTTTTCGGCTTTGTGTTCGGCTCCACCCTGGTTTTCCAAAGCCTAGAGCTGGCCCAGCCCCACATCGGCAAGCACCGCATGGTTACTCTGGAAGGGGAGCTGTTGGAAACTTCGGGCGCCATGACCGGCGGCAGCGCCCCCCAGCGAGCTGGGATCCACTTTTCTGCCGGCGAACCTTCCGAGGAGGCCGCCTTGCGCTCCCGCTTGGCCGAGCTGGAGGAACTGCTGGCCGCCCTCACCCTGCGCCTACAAGCAGCCCAAGCCCGCGAAAAACAACTGGCCCAAGCCCTGCTCCTGGCTCGCCAAGACGCCCTGCAAGCCCAGCAATATCTGGAGCGGCACCAAGCCGACTGCCAAAAGCAACAGGCCCGCCTGCAACACCTGCAGGGATCCCTGGCGCAAAGGCAAAGCGAAAGCCACCAGATCCAGCAGCGGCTCCAGCAGATTCAACTGCGCTGGGATCCCTTGCAACAGCGCCTAGCCGATCTCGCCCTCAAGCTCAGCCAACTGGAGGGATCCCCGGTGAACCAACATTGGCAGCAACTGCAGCAGACGGTGCAGCAGCAGGAAAGTCGCTTGGCAGAGCTGCAGCAGCAACTGGCCCAACTGGAGCGGCAACAGCAGGAGAACTCCGGCCAACAACACCTGAAACAGGCCCAAATCCAGCACCACCAGGAGCGCCTGCAAGAGAGCGAACAGCGCCAAGCCCATCTGCAGGAGCAGATCGTCCAAGCCCAAGCCACCCTTGGTCACATCCAGCAGCACCTTGCCGAGCAACGGCAACAGATAAGCCAGATCGAGGCCCGACTTTCCCACCTGCGCCAAGAGCGGGATCGGCAAGAATTCCAATTGCGGGCCCAACAACAGCAAATCCAACGCCTGGAGTGGGAACGCTACAACGCCCTCACCCAACAACAGGAAAAGGAGGCTCTGCTGGCCCAACTGCAAACCCAACTGCAAGCGGTGGTTCAAGAGCTGCCGGATCCGCTGCCCGACTTGCCCGCCACCCTGACCTTAGACGAGCTGCAGCGGCAAAAACGCAAAATCGAAGAGCAATTGCGATCCCTGGAGCCGGTAAACATGCTGGCCATTGCCGAATACGAACAGACCCAAGCTCGCCTGCGGGATCTCAGCGCCAAACTGGAAACCCTGCACCAAGAGCGCACCGAGTTGTTGCTGCGCATCGAGAACTTTTCCACCCTGCGTCGGCAAGCCTTCTTGGATGCCTTTCATGCCGTCAACGGCCATTTTCAAACCATCTTTGCCCAACTTTCCGATGGGGATGGTCATTTGGAATTGGAAAACCCAGAGGATCCCTTCGCAGGCGGTCTAACCTTGGTGGCCCACCCCAAAGGTAAGCCGGTGCGCCGTCTCAGCGCCATGTCGGGAGGAGAAAAATCCTTGACAGCCCTCAGCTTTATTTTTGCTCTGCAGCGATTCCGCCCTTCCAGCTTTTACGCCTTTGATGAAGTAGATATGTTTTTGGACGGGGCCAATGTGGAAAAATTGGCCAATATGATCTGGCAGCAATCTCGTCAGGCGCAGTTTTTGGTGGTCAGTTTACGCCGCCCGATGATCGAAAAAGCTGAGCACACCATTGGTGTAACCCAGGCCCGCGGTGCATACACTCAGGTGATCGGCCTGACCAAACCCGCCCCTCACCCCAGTTAAGATGTGGCTTGGTTAAGAGCAGAGGGCAAATCCTGAGGTCCCATTAGACTCATTCTAAGAATGGTTTAGGAGTGTCCAAACGCCTGCCATGGTTGCTCTGACTCTGAATCTATCCCCCCTGACAACCCTGAGCCGAGCAGATTTTATTCGGCTTTGTGCCGCCAATCCTGACCTGAAGCTGGAGCGTACCGCTCAAGGAGAATTGGTTATCATGTCTCCAACCGGCGGGGAAACCGGCCACTGGAATGCCGAAATCACCACAGACTTAACCCTTTGGAATCGGCAATCGGGCCGAGGGAAAAGCTTTGATTCTTCCACCGGATTTTCCTTGCCTTCAGGCAG
>NZ_JANSIK010000075.1:0-530 GCF_047462035.1 Synechococcus sp. R5-15
TTTGCGGGCAGTTTATCCATCTGCCCAAAATCGGTGCTGTTCGGATAATTCAGCACCGTCCTTTGCCTGAGGGCTTTGTGATTAAGGCGGCTACCATCAGCCGCAGGGCAGACGGGTGGTATGTGACCTTGAGCCTGCAAGATTCGTCCGTCCCTGAGTTTACTCCTGAGCCTGCAACACTGGAGAACACGATGGGGATCGACGTGGGACTGGACTCCTTTTTGGTGACCGATGCGGGGGAGTCTGTTCCAGTTCCCCAGTACTATCGCAAGGCAGAGCTCAGGCTCAAGAGGTTGCAGCGAGCCTTGTCTCGCAAGAGGAGAGGGTCAAACCGCCGTAAGAAAGCCTTGAAGCGGTTGGCTAAGGCGCACCTCAGCAGTCAAAACTGCTCTCGGTGCGGTCAAAGAGTACCGAAAGCGATTCAAGATAGGTGGCATTCTTGTTCCCATTGTGGGCTAGAACTAGGTCGTGTTGATCTTATGTTAGGATAGAGAGAATAATTTATAGAGGAAAGAGGATGAAGTTGGTTT
>NZ_JANSIK010000076.1:0-40749 GCF_047462035.1 Synechococcus sp. R5-15
GGCGTCGGCTACGGTCGGCGCTATCCTTCCCTGCCCTGAAGGACGGGGCTTGCCGCGCCTTTTGGTCAACTCAAGACAATTGGGCAGCAACGGCTTTCAGCAGGCGTTTCTGGTCAACGGGCTTCGTCAGATAGGCATCGGAGCCAAAACATAGCCCCTGTTCAATCTCTTCGGGAGAGATTTTCGAGGAGAGAAAGACGAAGGGGATGTGAGCTGTAGACTGATCCCATCTCAGGGCATCCAGCACCCCATAGCCGTTCAGCTTGGGCATCACCACATCGCACAACACCAAGTCGGGCATCAGGGTGCGCACCATCTGCAAGCCCTCTTCTCCATCGGTGGCCGCCACCGTGTCGTACCCCGCTCGTTGCAACACCTTCTGCAGATAGGTGCGAATAGAGGGTTCGTCTTCAATCACCAGGATGCGTTTGGACATAACTTTGTAAAAAATTAAACAAAGACCTGGCCCAACCTGTCGGGCCTACTGTCCGCCTTCCCGGAGCCAGAGAGATCCGAGTTGATGCAAGAACAAGTCGAAGAACTACAGCTGCAGCATAGGGAAACTCTGGAAAAAAAAACTCCGCCAAATCGCTCATTCTGGGATCTCCCTGCTCTGCAAAAATCCTGATAGAGTGCGGAACAACTTTCCTCATCCGCAGATTTGCGGTTATGCCAGAAACCCCCCTCCTCCTTTGGGAGAAGTGAAGGCAGCCTATTCCGAAGTCAGTTGACGTTCCATCAGGCGGGTGAGGGCGGCGGTGGGGGTGGTCTGCCCTTGCAACAACAGATGCACTTCCTGGGTGATGGGCACCTGAATGCCGTGCTGGGCAGCGATCTCGACCACGACGGGAGCGGTGTAAACCCCTTCGGCGGTGCCCTCGATCTCCGCCAAAATCTGCGACAAGGGTTGGCCCTGGCCTAGCCCGTAGCCCACTCGGTAGTTGCGGCTCAAGCGGCTGTGGCAGGTGGCCAGCAGATCCCCCAACCCCGACAGGCCATTGAAGGTTTCTGCCCGTGCCCCCAGCTTAGATCCCACCCGGATCATCTCTGCCAGGCCGCGGGTAACCAGAGCCGCACGAGCATTGGCCCCCAGTTGCAAGCCATCACACACGCCAACAGCGATGGCGATAACATTTTTCAGGGTGCCGCCTAGCTCCACTCCCAGCGGATCGCTGCTGGTATAGAGGCGGAACCGCTCCGAGGAAAGGGCATACTGCACCTGCACAGCGGCCCAGGGATCCCGGCTGGCCACCACTGCCGCTGCCGGCAAGCCTTGGCGGATCTCCGCCGAAAGATTAGGCCCCGAAAGCACCACCAGGGGCTGCTCCGGGAAGGTGGCCCCCCAAATTTGGGTAGGGGTCAGAAGCTGCAGTGGATCCAACCCTTTGGTGGCCGAGACCAAAATTGCCTGCGGCGGGATCCCCACTTGGCGCACCGCTTCCACCACAGGGCGTACCCCCGCCATAGAGACGGCTGAGATGAGGATTTGGGATCCCTGGAGCACTTCTGCCAAATCCAGGCCCTTGCGGCGATTCCAAACCCGCACCCGGTGCCCTTGCCCCTGAGCCAGCATCGCCAGGGTACTTCCCCAAGCCCCGGCTCCCAAAATGGCAACGCTTTGCGGGGATGTTGGGCTTTGGCCTTCTGCGCTAGTGTTCATCTAATCTGTTCACCCGCAGACTTTCTCTTAAGCTTTCTTCGTAGGATGCCTCTCAAAAAGCCTGCGCCGGCAAAGGGAAGACCGGCGACAAAGGTTAGTATGGGTGGATACCAAATCATGGGTTAGCTCGAGAGCAGACGACATGGCAGAAGCAGGGATCCCCCGCCTTCCTCCTGAGGTAGCTGCCAAAATGGGAACCTGGCAGCACGGGTATGCCCTTACCAATGGCATTCAACTGCACTACGTCACCCAAGGGGAAGGGGAGCTGGCGATCTTGTTGCACGGTTTCCCGGAGTTTTGGTACTCCTGGCGGCATCAGATTCCGGTGTTGGCGCAGCGGTTTCGCGTGGTGGCACCCGACATGCGCGGCTACAACGATTCCGACAAACCGGATCACGGCTACGACTTGGATACCCTTACTGAGGATATTCGCGGCTTGCTGAGCCACTTTGGGGCTCAGAGGGCGGTGGTCGTAGCCCACGATTGGGGGGGAGCCATTGCCTGGCACTGGGCGCAATTTTTTCCTGAGGAGATTCGCAAGCTGGCCGTCCTCAATTCTCCCCATCCGGCCTGCTTTCGCCGGGAATTCTTGAGCAACTTGGATCAACTGCGCCGCAGTTGGTACCTGTTCTTTTTTCAATTGCCTTGGCTGCCAGAGTGGGTGCTGCAGTGGGATTTGGGAGATTGGGTGCGCCGCATTTTCCAGGAAACCTCGGTGCGCAAAAGCGCCTTCACCCGCCACGACCTCAAGCTCTACCAAGAGGCCCTCTCCAAACCCAAGGTTCTCACCTCTGCCCTCAACTACTACCGCCAGCTGTTTAACCTGCCCACTTTGCAGAACCTGTTTTTGCAGCCCATGCGGCAAATCCTCGCCCCTACCCTGCTGATTTGGGGAGAAGAAGACTTTGCCCTCAGCCGCGAGCTAACTGAGGGGATGGATCCCTTTTTCCCCAACGGCCTGCGCAAGGAGTACATCCCCGAATGCGGCCACTGGGCGCAGCAGGAAGCTCCGCAAACGGTCAATCGGCTGCTGATGGAGTTTCTCTAGCGGGCCGGGCTTGGGATCCGCCCTTTACCATCTCCGAGAGTTCACCCTAGAATAATCCACTGAGTTTATGGGAGAACCGGCATGGCCCTGGACTATCCATCCCATCTGCGCTACGTGGACACCCACGAGTACATCCATGTCGAGGATGATATTGCGGTGATTGGGATCACAGCTTATGCCGTCGATCAACTGGGGGATATCGTTTTCGTGGGCTTGCCCGAAGAAGGGACAGAGATTGAAAAAGGGGAAAGCTTTGGCTCGGTGGAATCGGTCAAAGCCGTCGAAGATCTCTATGCCCCTCTTTCTGGAGAGGTGGTGGCCGTGAATACAGCGGTGGTGGAGAGCCCCGAAAGCCTTGCCGACGATCCCTATGGCGATGGCTGGCTGATCAAGGTGCGCATTGCCAACCCCGAAGATCTCGAGGACACCATGAGTGCCGAAGCCTATGCCAGCTTGGTAGAGGGATCCTGAACCCCAACAGGTGGCCTCGAGCTACAGCAAAGTCTCTCGGTTACCCCCCTCAGCTTTGGCTTGGTAGAGGGCCTTGTCGGCAGCAGCCAGCAGACTTTGTGGGTCAGTTCCCTCTCCCAGCTCCAGCAGAGAGGCGATGCCCACACTGCAGCTTAGGGAGATGGTCTCCGTCCCCGCCTGCACCAACAGGGTCTGGACAGCCTGCCGCAAGCGTTCTGCCAGCCCTAGGATCTGCGAGTTCGGGATCCCGCGCACCAGCAGGGCAAACTCATCGCCCCCCAAGCGGGCCACCAGATCGTCTTGGCGAACGTGAGCTTGCAATCGCCGCGCCACCTGGATTAAGGTTTGATCCCCAGCCCAGTGCCCCCAGCGGTCGTTGATTTGCTTAAACCCATCCAAATCCAGATAGAGCACGTGGAGGGGAATGCGATGGCGAAGGGCAAAGGGGATCTCCAGCTCCAGTTGCTTCAGGAAAAAACGTCGGTTATGCAAGCCGGTCAGCGGGTCGTGGAGGGCGGCAGTGGCCATTTGCAAAAAGAAGGCTTCTTCTGCCGCGTCGTAGTAGGCAAACTTGAGGGTGCTGGCCCCCACTTGAATGCGATCTCCATCCTTCAGGAGAACGCGGCTGACGCGCTCGCCGTTAACATATGTGCCGTTGAGGCTCTCCAGGTCGGTGAGGACATAACCTTCATCTTCTCTCTCCAGCCGACAGTGCTGCCGGGAGACGGCGTGATCCAAGAGCTGAATGTCCGCGCGGTGGCTGCGCCCCAAAACTCCACCCCTCGCCAAGGGAAACGTCATGCCCACATTGGCGCCGCTGAGCACCGTTAGAAAGGCCGCAGTTGCCTCAGGCTGGGGTCTGCGCTCGTAAAACTCCAAGGGGATCTGAGTGGTTGGCTCCTCTGGCAACTGAGAGAGAGGGTCGAGAGGCATGGAGAGGCCCAACGAATTGTGCGGGTTAGCAGTAAGCACTCGTTATATCCGTATTATGCCGGTTTTCCCAAGGGCGCATTTGGGTAGATGGGGGTCGTCTTGCCGGTTCTGATCTGTAAACCTGCGGAACTCTGGAGTTTATCATTTACTATCTCCTTTTTTCCCAATCTTCTAACTTCTGAAGAGTCGCCGAGGCAGCCTAGAATGGGGCTGGGATCCCTGAGAGGAGAAATGGGGCATGATTAGACCCAATTCTGCCCATCTATTGACTCCGGATTTTCGCCTCAGCCTGTCGGTGTTGGCTTTGGCGGTGCCGCTGTTCTGGCTTTCGTTTTGGGCGGGGCTAGGGGTGGGCCTGTTTGGCCTGTTTTTGATGGTGCAGACCTCTCTGATCGGTCTGGCCTTTACCAGAACGGCGCTGCAGGTCTACAGCGGCTCCAGGCGCATCCGCGAGTTCCCCTACAGCGAGTGGCAGGATTGGCAAATTTTCTGGCCGCCGCTGCCGGTGTTGTTCTTTTTCCGAGAAACCCGGAGCATTCATTTTTTGCCGATGCTGTTTAACCCTGCTGAGCTGAAGATGTGTTTGGAAGAGCGGGTGGGTCATCTCCACGCCCAACATCGGTCTCAAGGATCCCCGCCGATTGCTGGTCCGGGTAGCTCCCGCCGATGAGTGGCTCCGCCTTGTGGGTTTGGCAGCAGGCAGGGAGATGGCGCTGGCTGGAGTGTCAGCTTTTGGCGGAGTGGCCTCATGCTTTTGGCTCTCGCCAAGGTCATCCCCATCCCCCGTCTCAGTTGGCCGCCCGGCTGCAACTGCCCCCTGAACAGGCCGCGTGGGGCCATCAGGTGCATGGCTGCAACTGGGTTTGGGCAGATGGGATCACCGAAACCTTTGGACACAAACGAGAGCAGGACTGCTCTGTTGGTCAAGGGATCCCTACCCGCTCTCAGGCGGATGCGGTCATTGCCCGCCGCCAAGGGGATTCTGCCTGGGTCTGCACCGCTGACTGTGTGCCGATTTTGGTGGCCAGCCAAGAATGGGTGGCGGCCATTCACGCCGGGTGGAGAGGCACTGCTGCGGGGATCTTGTCCAAGGTGCTGCAGGAGTTTCTCCGGGCGGGGATCCCTGCTGCTGGGATCCGCGTTGCCATCGGGCCCTCTATTTCGGGGTCAGTCTATCAGGTGTCAGAAGCGGTGGCGGAGCAGGTGCTGCAAAGCCTACCCCCAGGGCTGGATGCCCGCGCCGCTCTCTTGCCCGATCCTCTGCCCGGCAAGGTTCGCCTGGATCTGCGCTGGGTCAACGGTGCCCAAGCCCAAGCCAAAGGGATCCCCCCTGAACACATTGCCGTCAGCCCCCATTGCACCCTCAGCCAGCCCCAAGATTTCTTTTCCTACCGCCGCGATGGATCCCTGAAGGATGAGCAGGGCCGTCATTGCGTGCAGTGGTCGGGAATCGGCCTGCGGTCGTAGGAAGACTTAGCCCGGCTCTGCCCGGAGGAACCGGAGGCAGTGGCTATAATTGCGCTCAAGACAGGGCTCTATCTAACTACTGGAGATCCCATGGTTTACCGCGCTGTTTTCTGGGGATTAGCTGGGATGGCTTTGGCTTTCTCTCTCGCTTTCCTTGAGGAGGCTAACGCTCAAACCTCGCTGACTGGCATCAACCGTGACAGCGTACTGCAACTGAACCTTGGGTCGGGACGCAGCCTCCCTCGGGTACCTGTGGGCGGTTCAGGTTCTGAGGAGGGCCGGGATCCTGCTGCTCCTTCGGCGCAAATGTGGGCAGAGTGGCATATTCGCGCCAATGTCTGTACCGGAAACCTATCCACAGAAGAACTGGCGGAGCTGTTTCCATTGGTGAATCAAGCTCTAGTGGATGCCGTTTGCCGGGGAGGAAGTTAAAGGTTGCCCAGGCTGGCGGTAAGGTGAAGAAGGAGCCTCTAGGTCGCTGCTGCATGGATTTTGAGAAACTTTTGGAGGAATGGGTTGCAGCCTTTGCCCAAGTGGCCGAAGAAAGTTTGGCCTCTTTGGAGACTGCCCTGATGGAGCTGGCAGAGCACTTGGCTGTGCCTTTACAGGAAACCCTTAGGCAGTGGGAAGCCCTCTGGAATCTGGAGGAGGAAGTGGAGCTGGAGCCTGAGCCAGAACCCTTTGAGGAAACCTTCAACCCTTCTGTGGGCGAATCTTTCACCACCAGTCGTTTCTTCGTCAGCCCGATAGGATTTGGGGGTGTGGTTGTTTACACTTACGTGGCTTCGCCGCCAGAATACATCGGGGATCCCACCTGCCGCTACAATGCCCATTCTCCAGAGTTGCGCTGCGCCGTCAACCCCTGCGGCCCCTGTGAGGGCTGTCCCCACTATGAGCCCCGGAATGAGCCCCGATGAAGGGTGACCGCCTGATTGTTGCGCTGGATACCTCTTCTCAAGAGCAGGCTTTGAAGTTGGTGGACTCTTTGCCGCAGGTGCTGTGGTGGAAGGTGGGCCTGGAGTTGTTCACTGCTGCGGGTTTTTCCGTTCTGCAGGCTCTCAAGGAAAGGGGCAAGCGCATTTTTCTGGATTTGAAGCTGCACGACATTCCCCACACGGTGGGGAGGGCTACGGAGGTGGCCGTCAGCTATGGAGTGGATCTGCTCACCGTCCATGCTGCCGGCGGCAGTGCCATGTTGCGGGCAGCCGTGGCAGCTGCCCAGGGCAGTCCTTGTCGGCTATTGGCGGTTACCCTCTTAACCAGCATCAGCCCCCCGCAGGTGCGACAGGAACTGGGCATCGAGATGGATCCCGCCGACTACGTGTTGCATTTGGCCCGGCTGGCTCAAGCCCAAGGCTTTACCGGACTGGTTTGCTCTCCTCAGGAGGTCTCGCGGTTGCGCCAAGCTTTGGGGCCGGAGGTTTTGCTGGTTACTCCTGGGATCCGTCTGGGCCAAGCCAAGGCGGGGGATGGAGAGGAGGATCAACAGCGCATCTGCACGCCCGACGAAGCTCTGCGGGCAGGAGCCGATTATCTGGTGGTGGGCCGCCCCATCACCGCTTCTCCCGATCCCGTGGCCGCCTTGCGGCGCTTCCAAGCCTCATGGGATGCTGCCGGGTGAGGGTGTGGGGAGATGGTTTGGCCTGATGTTGTCCTGGTGGTTCTGTAATGCAACGACGCCGTAGGCTTGTGCAGTGGATCCCTGAAAAAAGGCCGGCTGGATCCGGCAGGAGATGTTGGCTAGGAGCCGGTTTATCGGTGGTTTTGGGCCTGGTCAGCACTCCTGGGCGCGTTAGGGGTGCGGAGCATTTCGTTCCGGCAAGAGGGGAAGCTTGTCTGGCTGCTCCTCAGGTTTGGGCTGAGGCTCTAACGGAGCAGTTGCCTTTGTTTCTCAATCTGGCCTTGAGCCGCTCCCGCTCTGAGTTTCAGGTTGTGCTGGTGGGGAAGCCGGAGGTTGAAATGCTCTCTCCAAGGTCTCCGGCCCGCTTACGCCAACAGGAGCTGGCTCCGGTTTTGCCGGACACCGCAACTGCTTCTCCAGAAGCTTTTCGGCTGTATTTCACCACGTTGGAGCGCCGCTTGGTCTTGGCAACCCCTGCGGAAAGCAGCGCCAACCCCTTGGCCGGTCGGCGTAGCGAAACTCTGCAACTGGCCTACGAGGCTTATGTCCTGCGGGCTAACCCTGGGGATCCCTGGCGGTTGGTGCGTCTGCAGGTAACCGGATCGGGGATCCCCATTCGCGATGTAACGAATGGACTCACTGCCCAGGCCATCCGCCGCTGGCAACAGTCGGGTTGCCCCTTGACGGGCGATCTAGAGTTGACTAGACCTTCTCTCTAGCGGCGCGGAGCGCTTTGCGTCAGCATGAGTGCGGGAGTATGTCACGCGGGGAGATTCTCTTTTGGAAGTAACGAAGGGGCACTTTTTCTCCCCAACCGGCCAAGAGTAGAGGGCGTTGGATGTTCTGCTGCCGGTCGAGGGCCCACCCCGTGTAGGGATAGTGTTCTGCACTGCTCATGCGAACAGGCTAGGGTTTACCCATGAAGTTTCCCCCCGCCACACCCCGCCCGGGCAAGCGGCTGCCCCGCGGCTCATTTCCCCGCCTGAGCTCCTCCAACAGGGACAACCATCGCCGTCGGCGTTTGGTTGGTTTTGGTTTCATGGGCCACTGGCTGCTATGGGGAGGGATGGGCCTTCTTTTGGGGCAGCGACTCCGCTCTTGGGGGCAACCGGCTCCTCTGCAGTGGTGGCGCGTTTTGCCGGTGAGCAGTTCTGAGGGATCCCTGACTTTTGTCCAACCGGAACTGCCTCTCTACCACTCGTTCGCGTCAGTGGTGCGGAGCGCTTTTGCCGACAGGCTACTGCCCTGGCTGGCTCAGGGAACCGGGATCTCGGCTGAAGGGATCCTGCACATCTTCTCAGCTATGGCCTGCTTGGCCATTCTGCTGTTGTGCTGGAGCTGGGGCAACTTCTGGAGTGCCGGTCTATGGGGACTCAGCCCCTGGGTGTTGACCCAAGGGTTGGAGCCAGGCAGCGAGATTTTGGGCAGCCTGGTTTTGCTTTGCAGTTGTGGTGTTGGGCCGGGATCCACCTTGCGCTGGTGGGGTCTGGCCTTAGCTTGTGCCCTGTCTTATAAGGTTTGGCCCTTGGCTCTGCTCTGGGCGGGGCTGTGGACGAGCCAGCAGTGGCCACGGCAACCGTTGCGTTCGCGTCAGCAGTGCGGGGCATCAGGACTGCTTTTGCTGCTGCTGGTGATGGGGCTTTCCTGGCTGGGACGGTTTAATTTGCCGGCTACCTCTGCTGAGGTGATTCCCCATCCTCTCAGCTCCCAAGGTGGCTTGGCCGTTTTGGCTACTTTGATGCTGCCCTTGGGGTTGAGCTTGGTGCGGTTGGGCTGGCCCTGGGCAGAACGGCAGCAAGCCCTGCTCAGCTTGGCCGGTTTGGGCCATGTCCTCTGGATGGGGGCGCTGGCGACATGGTTTTGGGATCCCCAAGTGAACACCCTGCAGCAAAGTGCTCGCTGGGGTTTGGTGGTGCTCCCCTTCCTATGCCTGAGCGCCGGCGGCGTCTTGGCTGAGATCCCCTACCGGAGCTGGCGGCGGGTTTTGGGATCCCTACTCCTGGGCAGTTCTTTCTTGTTATCGTGGCAGGCATTGGCCTAAGGTATTCTTTCTCTTGCTTGCCATGACCCAGACCTCGTCCGCATCGGCACCGCGTAGCACTTCGCGGCCCTTGTTGCAAACCCTTTTTGCCCAACGGGCTCAGGCTGTGATCCCTTCTCCTTTCGGGGCGGAGATCCCAGGTGCAGCGCCGGTGGTTACCAGTTTTACTTTTGGGCTGGCGGATCCGCGTCTGTTCCCCAAGGCCGACTTGGCGCGGGCCACGGCGGAGGTGTTGGCGGAAGATGGGGACAATGCCCTCAATTACGGCGGCACGTTTGCCGGGCTGATCAACGTGGTGCTGCAGTTGATGCGGGATAGAGGGGTAGAGGCCCAGCCGGAAAACCTACTGATCGGCTATGGCTCTGGGCAGATCCTCGGCCTACTGCCTCAGGTCTTTGTGGAGCCGGGGGATGTGGTCATTGTGGAAGGGCCCACCTTCATGGGGGCTGTCAGCCGTTTTGCGGCGGCAGGGGCGCGTCTGATCTCGATCCCGGTGGATGGGGAGGGCATGGTGGTGGATCGCCTGGAAGAGGTGCTGCGCGATCTGGCTCGCCAAGGGATCCGCCCCCGATTTGTCTATACCATTCCCACCTTCCAAAACCCCAAAGGCTGCACCCTCTCTGGGCCACGGCGGCAGAAATTGGTGCAGTTGGCAGCTGAGTACGGTGTGGTGGTGGTGGAGGACGAGGCCTACTACGACCTGCGCTTTGCCGGGGATCCCTTGCCCAGTTTGGCTGCACTGGATCGGGAAGGCTGGGTTCTGCACGTGGGCACCTTCTCCAAGATTGTGGTGCCGGGAGTACGGGTGGGCTGGGCCTGTGGTCACCCTGAGATCATCCGCCGCCTGGAGATGTTTCGCAGCGAGGGATCCCTGGGGCCCTTTTTGGGCCGGGTGGTGGCCCGCTATTGCGGGGAGGGCCGTCTGCAAAGCCACATTCAACTCCTCACCCGTCGCTACCGAGAAAAGTGCCAGGTGATGCTGGAGGCCATCGCTCAATATTTTCCGCCCGAAGTCAAGGTGGAGGCCCCTGGGGGTGGATTTTTCGTCTGGTGTGAGCTGCCCCCTTCCCTAAGCGCCAGCACCTTGTTGCAGGCTACTCGCGCCCTGGGGGTCACCTTCCTGCCGGGCACCCACTGCTTTGCCGATGGCCAAGGGGAGCACGCCCTGCGCCTCGCCTTTAGCTACCAACCGGAAGAGCGCATTGTCAGCGGCATCCAGATTATTGGGGAGCAACTGCACAGACTGATGCACTCTCGCGTCACCTGCTCCCCACAGCCTTAGCCATGCGCCGGAAAAATTGCCCAACGCCCTTCACCAGGTTGGGTGCAGCTTCTGGACGAGCCGGGATCCCGGCCATGAGGGTGTAGTAGTCATCCAAGAGGGTGTGCTCTTCTGGAGAGACCGTGTCGTCCGCGATCATCAGGTTGCCGATTGCTCCCAAAAGTTGCATGCGCTCGGTTTCGCTGGCCTGGGCAAGATAATCGGCCATCCAGCGCTCGGTTTGCTCCATTGGGATAGGCTCTTGGATCAGTTCTCGCAGCTCGGTATCGTGCTCCAAACCATAGCGGCGCAGCAGGGATCCCAAGTAGGCCAATTCCTGGGGTTCCAAATGCCCATCGGCCCAAGCAGAGCCGGCCACAATTTTGAGCATGAGCTGATGTTGAGTTGTGGGGTTCATGGTGGGATCCCTTGCTGAGAACTGTCAGCGATCCGGAGGCCTTAGAGGCTGAAGAGTTGAGGGGATGACCAGCTTCAACAACTATAGCCAGACCTTAGGTGAGCCATCTGCATTCGCGCCAGCGGTGCGCAGCCCTTTTTGCGGCTAGAATCGTTATCTGTATCCACGGACACTGAGCTACCGCGATAGCGGGACGGAGTCCTTTTTCTCGCCCTTTCTTGCAATGCTAAGCGCCTCTCCTTACAAATTGGATCTTGCCATTCTGGCCCCAGGTCGGCTGTACCGCGGCAGCGGCATTCTGGAAGCTGTGCCCCTTGCGGTACTGGGATCCCGCGTGCTGGTGATCGGGGGGGAACGCTCCTTGGCTGTAGTTGAGGCCCCCCTGGAGCGCAATTTCGCCCGGGATCCCGCCCTCCAAGTTCACTGGACTACCTACGGGGTAGACTGCAGCGAGTCCGAGCTGGCGCGTTTGCAGGCGCTAGCCATGGCGGAGTCCACAACCGGCATCTTGGGGGTAGGCGGGGGCAAGGCTCTGGATACGGCCAAGCTGGTGGCCCACAGATTGGGGATCCCGGTGGTTACCGTGCCCACCTCTGCGGCCACCTGTGCCGCCTGGAGCGCACTATCCAATATCTACTCCGACAGCGGCGCTTTTCAGCGGGATGTGAGCCTGGATCGCGCCCCTGCTGCCCTGATCCTGGACTATGAGCTGATTCTGCAAGCTCCAGTGCGCACCCTAGTGGCTGGGATCGGAGATGCCTTGGCTAAGTGGTACGAGTCTTCCGTCAGCAGCGGCAGTTCAGAAGATGCCCTGGTGATTGGCGCTGTGCAGCAGGCCCGCGTCCTGCGGGATTTGCTTCTCCAGCAATCGGCGGCGGCCTTGAGGGAGCCGGGCGGAACCGCTTGGAAACAGGTGGTGGATGCTTGCATTTGCCTGGCAGGGATCGTCGGCGGCATGGGTGGGGCTAAGTGTCGCACCGTGGCCGCCCACGCTGTCCACAACGGGCTAACCCACTTGTCGGGGCACCGGGCCACCCTGCACGGCGAGAAGGTGGCTTTCGGCATTTTGGCCCAGCTCCGCCTAGAAGAGATCCTGCAGGGAAGCCAGTTGGCGCTGGCAGCACGTACCCAGTTGCTGGAGTTCTACCGCCAGGTGGGGCTGCCCCTCAACTTGCGGGATCTCAAGCTAGGTCACCTGGGATCCGCCGACCTGCTGCAAGCCGCCCAAGTGGCCTGCCAGCCAGGATCCGACATCCACCACCTGCCCTTCCCCGTCAGTCCAGAAGCCCTGTTGGTGGCCCTTACCACCACAGACCTGACCAGCTCCAGCCCTGTTCTCCCTCGGCTGTAAGTCCTGGCAGAGGATATCTGTCTGCTATCCAACTCCGCCGGTACGGGCCTGGGTCGGCATTGTGGGCAGGCGGGCTTCGCCGTAGGCTCCAGAGGTGGCGCCCACCAAGATCAAGGCTCCGCCCATCCAAGTCCACCCATCCGGGATCTCGGCAAACACCCAAAACCCGATTAGGCTGGCCCAGAGCAGACGGGAGAAATCCAGAGGCAGCAGCATCGTCACCTCAGCCAGCTTGTAGGCCTGGGCGAGGGCCACCTGGCCAATGCTGCCCAGTAGCCCCATGGCCACCATCCACAGCCACTGCTCAGGAGAAGGCCAGGTCCAAACCCAGACGGCAGCCAGAAAGGAAAGGGGGGTCTGCAGCAGGCCCATGTAGGCCGTAATCGTGAGGCTGGACTCGGTGCGGGAGAGGATCTTGAGCACGATGGTCACCCAGGCAAAGAGTGCTGCCGCCCCCAAGGCCAGCCCTGTTCCCAGAGAAAACTCTCGGAAGCCTGGCCTCAACATCACCAAAGCCCCGGCAAACCCCAGGCCCAATCCCAGCCAGCGGGACGAGCGCATCTGCTCGCCCAACACCCATACCGCCATCGTGCCGGCAAACAAAAGTTGAACAAAGCTCAGCGCCGTAGCTTCTGCCAGAGGCAACAGGCTGGCTGCCCAAAAGGAGAACAACATCCCCACCGTGCTGATCGCCGAGCGCAGGAGGTAAAACTCCATCTTGGCGGTGTGCAGAGACTGGATCCCAGCCCGCAACACCAGCGGCGACAGGGCGAGAAACCCGAATAGGTTGCGCAAAAACACAATCTGAAAGGGGTGAAGGGCGGGAGTGTTGAGCCGGATGATCGCGCCTAAACAGGCAAAGCAAGCAGTGGCCAGCAGCTTCAGGGCAACTCCTTGCCAGAGCCTTATTTTTCCCCACTCTGCAAAGCGGCTCAGCTGGTGGCGACACCACGTCTCCAAAGTCACAGCTCACACCCAAATGGTTTAGGCACTAAGTTTTCAGCCTTGAACTCTCAGCTTAAACGGACTTCCAGGGATCCGAACTGCGCCCCTGGGCACTCCTTGCTGCCCACCGGCCCCCCTGATTCCCAGGGGGAAAAAGATGGGGATCCCAAGACATGGCCATTTCAAGTAGCCATGAAACAACTCACCCCGTCGCTCCATAGCTCCCCTCTCTCTTTGGGAGAGGGGCTGGGGGTGAGGGCGTGGAACCTCTAGGTTTGCTTGAGAATCTCTTTCAAGTAGCCGATGACCGTTTCCGGCTTGAGATGGGCCATACAGGGATGACCCTCCACCAGGCAGGTTTCGTTTTTGAACTTGTTCTCTGCGCAGACCCGGCACTTGTAGGCGGTTTGGGTGAGATAGACGTGGGGCAGACGAGGAGCCCACAGTCGCACCGGGCTGGCCCCATCCCCATCGGCATCGTTGCCAAACAGGGCAATGGTGGGACAGCCCACTGCCGCCGCGATGTGCATCGGCCCCGCATCCACGGAGATACACACCCGCGCCCGCTTCAGGGCCCCCGCCAGCTCCATGAGGCTGGTTTTGCCCCGCAGGTCAACCATTCCCGTTTGCGCCAGCAGTTCGTCTTCGCTGCTGCCGCCGTGGTAGAGGGATCGCTGCAGCTCCGGCGCGCTGCCGATTAGCCCCACCTGCAGGCCCTGGCCTTGGCACCACTGGATCACCTGCCGCCAGTACTCCAGAGGCCACATCTTGGCGCGGCGGGTAGTGGTGATGTGCACCAAGACCTCTGGCACCGGAAAAGCGGGATCCCGGCTGGGCAGCTCCAGGCGGAAAAAATCCGTCTCCACGTACGCCAGGCGACAGAAGATTTCGGCGATGTAGTTGCTGGTGAGGATCCCTTTGTAGCGCTGCAGAAACTCCAGGCCGTTCCAGTCGTCATCCTGGAGCATGCGCTGCACCGGGTCGGAGCCGGGATCCAACTTGCGGCGAAAATCCAAGGTCAAACCGGCTCCGGCAATGTATTGAGGACGCAGCGCCGTCACCGCCACCAAGTTGAGCTCGCTGAACTCGTCGCAGTTGATGGCCAAGTCGTAGGGGCCGGCCTGGGTCACCCGTTCTCGCACAGCAGCGGTCAGGGCCTCGAGGTAATCGGGACGACGGCTGTAGAGAGGAAAGCTGAAGTCGATGTAGGGGCAGTGGAGCTCAAAGTCGCGGGTAATCTCGCTGCCAAAAAAATCCAGCACACAGCCGGGGTATTTTTCCTTGAGGCCCCGCAACAGCGGGATGGTAACCACAAAATTGCCCACCTTGCTGGAGGAAAACACCGCCAGGTGGGGATGTTCCCGCAGAGGTTGGTTGGCAAACCGTTGCATAAGGCTGGGATCCCCAGGAAGATATCAACCCCGCTGGAGGTGGTGCGGGTGGTGCAGACAGAGCACTTTTGCTAGGCTAGCATTCCTCTGTCCTGTGCTTTGATGGCCATGCTGGGATCCCTGGGCCTCAGGGGAGACTGGCTTGGCTGCCATCCCAGATGACCACCACAGCAAAGCGATCCAGAAAGCCATCTGTCGCATTCATCTGGCGCAGACTAAAAGCATCTTCGGCGGAAATCACCAGGTCGTAGCCCAGGGTGCGGATGGCACGAATGCGGTGAGGCCGTTCCCCGATGCGGTTCACCAGTGAGCGGGCCTGCTCTTCCGAGGTGGCATAGGCAGCTGTGCCCTCGCTGCCCACAAAGGCCGCGTTGAGGTCTTGGCCAAGAGTAACGGGGGTATAGACTTGATTGCCATCGGGATCAAACAAGCGCATTGACTGGCTAGGCAAGAAATCCAAGCCTCGTGCATCCACAATCAACCCTGTCACTTGCGGTTCCCGCCGCTGGGATCCCGCCTCCAGACCCGTTCCGCCCCCTGGCCCTTGGCCTGTGCCCACCCCTGAGCCAGGACTGGCTCCGCGCACCCCACTCTGGCCGCTGCCCGGCCCGATCACTTCCCCCTGCCGGGATCCAGAGCCACTGCCGCCAGGGCTGGTGCCGAACTGCCGCAACAGATCCAGATCGAAAACCGGGCCTTCTGCCACTTCTCCATGGCCGGGTTGGGCCGGCTGGACTTTTGGATCAGCTTGATCTGTTTGTGGGAGCGGAACAGAATCCTGGGTTACTGGACGCCAGGGCGTTGCTTCAGAAGCGGGCAGGGTAGGGGATCCCCCTTGCAAGCGGTAAAGGGGAGGAAACAGCGTTTGGGCATCCACAGCTTCCACCGGCAAGACCGGCCCCGCCAGCAGGATCCCCAGTGCTGCCCAGCTCCCTTGGATCCGTATGCCTTGAATCCTATACTTCCACCACCTCATGCCCACACCTGTTGGCCTCAAAACCTGCGGCCCGCTCGGCAACCGCTCATCCTCCCCCATGCTACCCAGGCAGGGCCGGTTCGGCAGGGGATCCCGCGCAGTCTTCCCCTTGGCTTGAGAGCAGCTGGGGCTCCTGGCCTCTCCCTAAAGGTGGGTCGGAGAACAAGAGATTGATCCCCAGCGATCCCCAGGGTCTTGACCGACAGGCAAAAATACGCAAACATGGGTTCATCATTCTTGATGATCCCCGTTGATCCCCACCTGTGGTCATCAGCGGCTGGAGAGCCCGAGGCAAGCCGATACATCAGCAGGTTCAAGGTTGTCCTCAGAACCACAAGCTGGGATCGGCCCATAGGACAAAAGCTGGAGCATTGCACGAAGCCCGATTTGTCGAAGACAGGAGACCCCGACCATGCCACAAGAGCGGATCCCGTTGGAAGAAATGACCATCCGGCAGTTGCGGGAAGAAGCTGCCCGCTATCAGATCCCCAAGTACAGCCGCATGACCAAAGACCAGCTGATTGAGGCCATTCGAGAGGCCCAAGTCAAAGCTGGCCGCCCTGTCGATGCCATGCCGGAGCCCAAGGGGCAAGAATCGGTCACCCAAACGAAGTTTAGGGGTCAAGAGGTTGCCGGCAAGACGGATCTGGCCGATGTGGACAAAGGGCTGGGGGATCTGCCGGAGGGCTATGGGGAAAGCCGCATCGTTTTGCTGCCGCGGGATCCCCAGTGGGCCTACGCCTATTGGGATGTGCCCAACGAGGCTAAAGAAAGCAAGCGCCGCGAGGGCGGCCAACAGTTGGCGCTGCGCCTCTACGATGTGACGGATATCGATTTCAGCTACCAGCCGGCCCACAGCATGCAGGAGTACCCCTGTGATGAGTTGGCGCGGGAGTGGTATTTGCCGATCCCGGTGAGCGATCGTTCCTACATTGTGGAAATTGGCTACCGGACGGCAGATGGCCGCTGGCTGATGTTGGCCCGCTCGGCGGCGGTGATGGTGCCGCCAGTCTTTCCCTCCGACTGGTTTGAAGAGCATTTCCTGACGGTGCCCTTCGATATGGCCCTGCAGGGCCGCACCCTCTACCAGCTCAGCGAGCCTTACAAGCGCAGTGCCACCGGCATGGGCGTGGTGGCCTACAAGGGCGATGAGCCGCAGCAGGGTGCCACGGTCGATCCCTTCCTGGAAATGGTGGGTGGCTTTGAGGCGATGCGGGTGGCGGGATCCCTGTTTGGCAGCCACCAGATGGGCAGCCGCCAATTGGTGCCCGAGCAGGCCATCAGCTCGTTTATCATCCCCTCGGGTGTGGGCATGATGGGGATGGCCATGGCGGAGATGCCCGCTGCTCCCTGGATGGCTTCAGGATCCGGCCTGGGCCTGTTCTCGGGGGCTTCCGAAGTGCTGCCGCAGCGCTCTCGCAAGTTCTGGTTGGTGGCCGATGCCGAGCTGATTGTCTATGGGGCCACAGAGCCGGATGCCACCGTTACCATTGGCGGGCGCAAGATCCAGCTCAACCCCGATGGCACCTTCCGCTTCCACATGGCTTTCCCAGACGGCAACATCGACTTCCCCATCTTCGCCGTGGCTGCCGATGGCGAGCAAAACCGGGAGATCCACATGACTTTCGACCGCCGCACCCTCTCCCGCCGCACCAACACCAAAGAAGAGGCCATCGAAGAGTTGTTGCCCTGAAGGATCCAACCTTTCCCTTCTCGCCCCCTGGAGCTGGCCGGGGGGCTTTCTTTCCTGGGCTGGAGAGCTTGACTCCAGCCATCAAAACAGGGGATGCCAGTCCTAGGAGAGGTCAATCACCTGGATCAGTTGTTTCAGCTTCTCCATCACCCGTCCGGAGCGAAGTAGGTCTTCCGCCTGTTGGATCCCTTCTGGCAAGGATGGAGCAAGCCCGAGGAGCCACAGATAGCTGCCCCCATTCCAGAGAACGGCTGGGGTGAGTTCACAGGGATCCCCGCTGAGCACCTGCTGCATCTGCCGGAGCAGCTCTTTCTCTCCGGAGAAGGGGATCTCCGGGCCTGCCAAGTGACAATCGCGAGCCTTCAAGAGCAGCCGTTTCCCGCCCTGGTTGAGAATGGCCGCCCGTTCCCGCGGCAGGTCGCAACTGCCTTCCAAACCTTTGACGGTGGTAAATTGCCGGATCTCCCGCAGGGCAAACAGCTCCAGCATCGTGGCCTCGGTGGGCGGATGCACGTACCCGGCCACCAGGTGAAAGGGGCCTTGGTAGGGTGTCCAGACCAGCTCCAAGGTGGCCAAGGGGGGGCGCTTGCCGATTTGATCCCGGTAGTCCATCAGGGCCTGAGCCTGGGGAAAACAGGTGGGCAAATACAAAAATCCCAGCCCGGTTTGTTCCAGCAGTTGCCCCACCCGCTCCAGGGATAGCCCCCGCCAATCCACCCCCAAGCTCCGCCACACCGTTTCCAAAGGCAGCCCATACTTGGTGGGACAGAAGCCAGAGCCATGCAGCAAAACGGCTGACCCTGCCGCTGCCAGCAGCAAAGCCACCAGCACCCCCAGCGGTGCCGTCCGCGAGCGGCCATCGTAGGGATGGCCAAAGATGATCAAGGGATGAGGCAGATCCTGCCGGGGCAGAAGAGGGCCGTCTTCTGCGTAGGCATCCAACATACCGGCCAGCTCCTCGGCAGTGGGGCGCTTGATGCGGTGGGCAATTAAAAAAGCCCCGATCTGGGCGGGAGTGGCCTCCCCCCGCAGGAGCATTCGAGCAGCGCTGGCGGCCTCTGCCCGGCTGAGATCCTGGTGGGTGTGGGTGCCGCTGCCGATTTTTTTCAACAGCTCGCGAAACTCTTGGCTCATAGCATCGGCGGTCGGGAGCGCTGGGCTACTCAGGATAGGGGGAGATAAGGGCGGAACACTTGAAACTACCGATATGGGTATTTGACCAGAAATTTCTACAAAAGGTCTCTACAAAACCGACAACAGCCCAGCAGAGGGCCAATGGGGATCTGCGCCGGAAGCAGGCTCAGCATTACCAGACTGCCTAATCAGCTGGGCGGCCAACTGCAAAAACCGGCGAATGGGAGGGATCCGATAGCGATCGCTGGTGGTGACCATAACCACCTGTCGCCTCAATAGGGGGGGCTCGGTGGGTCGCACCTGCAAATCCGGATCGGCGCAGCAGTCCACCAGGGCCGACTCCGGCAGGAGGGCAATGAGCTGCCCCTGTCGCACCACCCCCCGAAAGGCATCCAAGGTGTTCAGTTCCAGGGCTGCTTTCAGGGGAAGCCCCTGCCGGGCCAGATGGGATCCCACCAAGGAACGCATAGCATAGCCATCCTTGAACACGGCCTGGGGATACTCCGCCAGCACCTTCCAGGGGATCTGCTCGTAGCGGCTGAGGGGATGGTTGGCGGGCATCAATACTTGAATTGGCTCCGAGTACAGTGGCTCCACCACCAGCTCTGCCCCCCGCGTCATCAGGGGATTCTCCATTACCAGGGCCACATCCACCAGCCCATCCCTGAGCACCTTTAAGGCGCGGTCGCTGCCCAGAGCGGTAACCCGCAACTGCACCTCTGGGTACTCCCGGCAAAACTGTTGCAGCACCGGCGGCAGTTGATGGGCGATCAGGGAATGGATCCCGGCAATGCAGAGCTCAGTTTGCTGGCCCTGCAGCCATTCTCGAATGCTTTCCTGAGCCCGCTGCCATTCTTGACAGATGCGACGGGCATGGGGCAAAAGCCGTTCCCCGGCCACAGTTAGGGCCACCGGGCTTTTGCGATGCAACAGCGGAGCCCCCACCGCTTCCTCCAGGGCCTGGATCTGGCGGCTAATGGCCGATTGGGTCAGACCGCTGAGGCGAGCAGCGGCCAAAAAGCTGCCCGTTTCCACCACGTTCAAAAAGGCTTGCAACAACTCCAGCCGCACTCGGGATCCCTTGATGATGTAGCCTGCCGTGGTGGCATCCTAGCTGGGGAAGCGGTAGGCTTTTGTAAACACCGTTACAAGTTGTTTGTTGGACTGGGGATCCCCAAGCCAGGAGGAGAAGCAGATGGGTTGGGATCCAGCCTTGCTGGAGGGGCTGCTCAACTCTGCCATTCCGCACCTTTTCCCCGCTGCCCAAGTGGCCATCCGCCACAAGGGAAGGTGTATTTACTCAAGGGCGGCAGGTTATCTCGACCCTGAGACCCGGCGCCAACCAACAACCTCGGCCACCCGTTTTGACCTGGCCTCGCTGACCAAGCTCTACACCGCCACCGCCTGCATGGCCCTGGTGGAAGCCGGAGCGTTGCTGTTGGATCAACCGGTGAGTCTCCTGTTGCCGGAGTTTCAGGGATCCCGCCCCATTGCCCCCTATGAAGATCCTCTGCAGCCGGGGAAATGGATTGCTGTGGAACCGGAATCCTTAGGCCAGCTTGTTGCAACAGAACAGGTGACGGTGCGACAGTTGCTGGCCCACACCGCCGGTTTGCCCGCCTGGCGGCCCCTGTTTCGACAGCCCGATGCCGAATCGGCCCGGCACATGGCCCTGCACACCTTTTTTGCCTACAGGCCGGGATCCCGCAGAGTCTACAGCGATCTTGGATTGATCCTGCTGGGGCTGGCTTTGGAACGTCTGAGCGGAACCCCTCTGGATCAGATCTTGCATGCCCGGATCTTGCGGCCTCTGGGCCTGAGCCAAACTCAGTTTTATCCGGGGGATCCCTTTGACCCATCCTCTGTCTCTGGCTCTTGTGCCCCCACCGAGCTGTGTCCTTGGCGAAAGCGCCGCCTGCAGGGGCAGGTTCACGACGAAAATGCCGCCCGCCTGGGCGGGATCGCCGGCCATGCCGGACTATTCGCCACGGCAGAGGAAGTAGCCGCTTTCGGAGAGAGTTTTTTGACGGGATCCCTGTTGCAGCCGCAGACGGTGAGGGAAATGACCCGCGAGCAGTTGCCTCAGCAAGGGGATGCCCACCGCTGTCACGAGCGCCGGGGTTTGGGGTTTGCCTTGCGCTCCCCGGATCCCTTGGCCAGCAGCTCCCCGTTCAGCCCCAGCGCCTTCGGCCACACCGGCTTCACCGGAACCTCTCTGTGGATCGATCCAGAGCGGGAACTGGTGGTGGCGCTGCTCACCAACGCCGTCTACCACGGTCGGCGGGAGAACGGGTTCCAGGCTTTCCGGGTTGCCTTCCATCAGGCCATCCTAGAGGGGCTTTCTTGATCATTGAGTCCCTGACCGTTTCCGCTAGGGTGCCGTAGGCATAACCGAGGCTGAGGTGGACGAGACCTTTTACCGACAGTCGGCAGATATGCTCTCCCGCGGGCCGCTGGTGGTGGCCACCGTGATCCGCACCCAGGGATCTGTGCCTCGCCAGGCGGGGGCGAAACTGGCTGTGGGATCCGATGGCACCCTGTTGGGCACTGTTGGCGGTGGGGCTGCCGAAGCGGAAGTCATTGCCCGAGCGCAAACCCTTTTGCAGACCGCTGTTCCCGTTGGCGATGGCGATGGGGAGTCCTCGCCGGCTGGGATGCAAGTTTCCCTTGACCTCAACAGCCCTCCCCTGGGCGTTTGCGGGGGACGGATGCACATTTGGCTACAGCGATGGCAGGGATCCCCTGCCCAAACATTGGCGGCCCAGATCCTCCAGGCTCTGACCCAAGGGCCAAGGGCTTGGCTGATCACCCCCCTCGATCCCCAGGGGTTCCCCTACCTCAGGCTTGGCGACAGCAATGTGGAGCACTTTGCCTCCCTGCCATCCCGCCCACAGCTCCTCGCGGGATCCTGGGTCGAGCCCCTCCTCCCTTCCCCCACCCTGCTGATCGTCGGAGCGGGCC
The DNA here is from genome assembly GCF_047462035.1 of Synechococcus sp. R5-15. Classification (NCBI taxonomy): domain Bacteria; kingdom Bacillati; phylum Cyanobacteriota; class Cyanophyceae; order Synechococcales; family Synechococcaceae; genus Synechococcus; species Synechococcus sp. R5-15. The sequence continues at coordinate 21,372 of NZ_JANSIK010000076.1, forward strand.
ACTGCGGCCTGTCCCTGGCCCAGATCGCCCATTTGGCCGGCTTTCGCATTTGGGTTCAGGACGATCGCCCGGATTGGGTAACCCCTCAGCGCTTTCCCGTTGCCGAGCGGCTGTGCTCAGAACCCTTTGCCCAACTTATCCCCCATCTGCACAGGATCCCGCAGCTCTACATCGCTCTTGTGACCCGCAGCTACAGCCTCGATTGCCAAATCCTGCGGGCCATCTACCACTCCGGCCTGACCCCCCACTACCTGGGGATGATCGGCAGCCGCAAGCGGGTACAAACCGTACTGCGAACCCTGGCCCAGGAAGGGATCCCGGAGACCGCCTTCAGTCGGCTCTTTGCCCCCATTGGCCTGGAGATCCACGCCGAAACCCCCGCCGAGATTGCCATCAGCATCACCGCCCAGCTCATCCAGGTGCGACGGGGATCCCCGAAGAGAATGCCCGGCGAAACTCAAGGTGTAGGCTTGCCGGTTAGCCGGAGGACAAGCTAGGCTAGAAAAGCGCCGCGGGGTAGAGCAGCCTGGTAGCTCGTCGGGCTCATAACCCGAAGGTCACTGGTTCAAATCCAGTCCCCGCTATGCCTGAGAGACGGTTGGTTAAAGCAGTGTCCGCACATCCACCACCTTGCCGCTGACTGCCGCCGCTGCCACCATGGCCGGGCTCATGAGCAGGGTGCGCCCGCTGGGGGATCCCTGGCGGCCCTTGAAGTTGCGGTTGGAAGAAGAGGCGCTGATCTGGCGCCCCACCAGCCGATCCGGGTTCATCGCCAAACACATGGAGCAACCGGGATCCCGCCACTCAAACCCTGCCGCCTCGAAGATCTCCCGCAAGCCCTCCTGTTCTGCTTCCTGCTTTACCCGTTCTGAGCCGGGCACCACAAACGCCTTCACCCCTGGGGCCACCCGCCGCCCCTTGGCAATCTTGGCTGCCTCCCGCAGGTCGCTCAAGCGGCCATTGGTGCAACTGCCGATGAAGCAGACATCCACCGGTGTCCCTACAATGGGATCCCCCGGCTGCAAGTCCATGTAGGCATAGGCCTCTTTGGCCAGTTCCCGCTCGCTTTCCGGCAGATCTTCTGGGGCAGGGATCCGCTCATCCACCCCAATCCCTTGGCCGGGGGTGATCCCCCAAGTAACCGTCGGCGCAATGTCTGCGGCTTGGAATACCACCACGTCGTCGTAGCGGGCATTGCCGTCGCTGGCCAGACTTTTCCACCAGGCTACCGCCTCTTCCCAATCCGATCCCTGTGGGGCAAACTCTCGCCCCCGCAAATACTCAAAGGTCACCCCATCGGGGTTGACGTAGCCGCAGCGGGCTCCTCCCTCGATGGACATGTTGCAGAGGGTCATGCGCTCTTCCATGCTCATGGCTTCAATGGCGCTGCCCCCATACTCGTAGGCGTAGCCCACCCCGCCTTTGACCCCCAGCTTGCGGATGATGTGCAGAATTACATCCTTAGCGTAAACTCCCGGCCCCAACTTGCCGTGGATCTCAATGCGGCGCACCTTGAGCTTGGACAAAGCCAAAGTTTGGGTGGCCAATACGTCTCGCACCTGGCTGGTGCCGATCCCAAAAGCAATGGCCCCAAAGGCCCCGTGGGTAGAGGTGTGGCTGTCCCCACAGGCAATGGTCATCCCCGGCAGAGTTAACCCCTGCTCCGGGGCAATCACATGCACGATCCCCTGCCGACCGGAGCCACTGTTGTAGAAACGGATGCCGTATTGCCGACAATTGCGCTCCAGTTCCTGGATCATCTCCTCCGCTAAGGGATCCGCAAAAGGCCGTGCCCGGTTGTCGGTGGGAATGATGTGATCCACTGTGGCCACCGTCCGCTCGGGAAACAGAACCGGCAGATGGCGCTCCCGCAGCATGGCAAAAGCCTGCGGGCTGGTCACCTCGTGAATTAGGTGCAGGCCGATGAACAACTGCGTCTGCCCAGAGGGCAAAATCCGCACCGTATGGGCATCCCACACCTTATCGAATAATGTCCTCTCGCTCATCTTCCTCGGCCCGCAGCCAAGTCCTGTGAACTTTCAATGTGCTACTTGGGGAAAAGCTTGTCAAGGCACAGGCCTCCGTTATCTCTGGGCAACGCTGCTGAGCTGAGAGAGATGCAGCCCTTCTTTGAACATCCCCAGCCGGCAAAGGCGGGTCGGAGTCCTCAAGCCAGAAAACCTGTTGCCAGCCCTTCAAACGGGATCCCTGATGGCCGGCCAGGGCAAAAAGCGATAGCCCGCCCCTTCAATGGCGGCGACGATATCCGGCAGGGCCTCTGCAGTGTGGGGCCAGCGATCGTGCAGCAGCAAAACCAGGGGCCGCTCGGAAGCTTGGATCGCCGGCAACTGGGCTCGAATGCGCTCCAAAAGTTGGGCTGCACTTTGGCCGGCGTAGGCATCTTCTGCGCTCATGTTCCAGTAAAGAACGCGATACCCTGCCTGCTCTAAAGAATGGCGCAAAGCAGAGTCTAGGCGAAAACCTCCCGGTGGGCGAACAACCAGTTGGGGATCCAAGTTCAACGCTTTGAGCAGTTGGGTTGTCTGATCCACCTCAGCATAAAACAGCTCATTGCTTCCGTAGAGACGTTGATAATCGTGGGTAAAAGTATGATTGGCTAGGGTGTGGTGATGGGCCTGGATCAATTGAGCCAATTCTGGAAATCGGGAAACGTGGGTGCCGATAACAAAGAAAGTGGCCGGGATCTGAAGATCATCCAAAACCTGTAAAAGTCGGGGGGTAGACTGAGGCCAGGGGCCATCGTCAATGGTCAGAAAGGCAGAACGAGGCGGCACCTCCAGTAAAGGCCCCAGCATTTCTTCCAAGGGCAGTTGCAAAGGTTGAGTATTTTCTGCCGGATCGAGAAAGTCGGGATCCGGGATCCAGCTATGCTGCAGAAACACCTCCACACGAGGGGGAGCAGGGGTAATCAACAGTCGCCCCGTCTGCTCATTTTGGTTGCCCCAGCTCAGTCGATAGGGCAGATCCGAGGCAATCTCGACGGTTGTTGTACGGGTAATGACTCCGTAGGGGATGTCGATCACATAATGCCCGTTCACCTCTTCTTGATGGATCCAGGCTGCCGAAGGAGCTGATAGATAAATGAGCAAATCTTGGGGATTGGCACCGCGCACCACCCGAATGCTTTCGATGGGGAGAATGAGGTTGTATTCCGAGGTGGCCGTCAGGTTCAGCTCAAAAAGAGGCTGGGCCTCTACCGTGCAGTAGTAGATCAGTCCAACCAGTAGGAAGGCTAGGCAAAATATCAACGCTTTCAACGCTTTCAGAGAGTGCATGGAATGGCTTAATCCTTCGCAACCAATCATAGGACAGAAGCCACCCAAGCTCGATAGAGCCCATCAATTTAACCGGAAGGCCCTGCTGGGCTTCTGGGTGGCGAGAGCAGCCGCTCTTCCCATTTACGTGCAGGCGAGGCCCGTCGGATGTCCCGCCAAATGGCTGTGGCAGCTAAGGTACCATCGGCAACCGCAATCGCCACCTGGTTCAGGCCCTGCTTCAAATCGCCCAGCGCAAACAGCCGCGGATGGGCAGTGCGACACCACTCGTCGGTCAGCAGGTTTTCCCCTTGCCATTTCAAGCCGGGGATCCCTTTCAAATAGGCATTGTGGTATCTGGCGCCCATCGCCACCAAGCCGGTAGTTGCTTCGATGTAAGTGCCATCTTCCAACTCCACACCCTGCAATTGATGGTTTTCTCCAAGAAAGCGGCGAATAGGAGATTCGTAGAGGGGGTAGCCATGATCCGCCAGTTTTTTGCGCATGTCGGGGCCGACCGAGCAGAGGCCGTGGGTCAACACCGAGATATAGGGTGTAAACCAGTTGAGGACAAAAGCTGTATTGATCCGATCTTCCGAATTGACGATCAACACTGCCTTTTGATCCCGCATTTCATAGCCGTCGCAGATCATACAGACATGCAGTGAATAGCCGGCGTAGTCGTAAACATTCTGCATATCCGACAACTGAGGCAGCTCGTCCATAATGCCGGTTGCTGCAATCAGATATTTGCTCCGAAAAATGGGGTAGAGGCTGTTAACTTTTCCCACCTTGACTTTGACCGCAAAGAGGTCTCCCTCATCGGTGGCATCTTCCACGAAGCCGCGCAGGTAATCTACCCCTAAACTGAGGGCGTGCTCTGTTCCCTGTCGCAACAGCTCTCGTCCGGGAGTGGTCGGAGGCAATCCCAGATAATTGCGCAAATCCTGCATCCAAAAAGAGCGGCCTCTGCCCTTCTCCACCACCAGGCAACTCAATCCATAACGAGCCAGATAGATTGCCGCCGACAACCCCCCTGCTCCCCCTCCGGCCACAATCACGTCATAGATTTTGCCCAAACCAACCTCTAGATTCCTGCTGCTCAGTTTCATAGACGGGATCCCCTCACGAGCTTTTTGCCGGGTGATCTCAGGTCGTTGGCTGCGGCCTGAAAAATCTTAAGAAACTCTATATGTTCCGAGGACTGCTTATCCTGCTGAGTCCACCACATTTCTGTTGAGGCGTGATCCAAGTGAAGGGAGCAGTCCCAGCAACCGTCTAGAATGGGGACTGAACTCCCCCTTAGGAGAAAAGCCCTATGCCAGGTATCTTAGCGGCCATTGCCCTGATCTTTGTCGGCTACCTGTTCAACTCGGTCAAAATCATCAGCCAGGGGTATGAGGCATTGGTGGAGCGTTTGGGCAGGTTTCATCGCAAGCTGACCCCAGGATTGCACTTTATTCTTCCCCCTATCGATAGGATTGTGTTCCAGGAAACCATCCGCGAGAAGGTGTTGGACGTGCCTCCTCAGCAGTGCATCACCAGCGACAACGTCTCTTTGATGGCCGATGCGGTGGTCTATTGGCGCATCACCGACATGATCAAGGCCCGCTATGCGGTGGAGGACGTGCAGCGGGCTTTGGTTAACCTGGTGCTGACGGCTCTGCGGGCAGAAATTGGCCGCATGGATTTGGATCAAACCTTTTCCTCCCGCGCCGAGATCAACGCCCGCCTTTTGACAGAGCTGGACGAGGCCACAGATCCCTGGGGGATCAAGATCACGCGCGTGGAAGTCAGGGACATTCAACCCTCTAAGACTGTGCAAGACTCGATGGAAAAGCAGATGGCTGCCGAGCGGGAGAAGCGGGCCGCCATTCTGAAATCAGAAGGGGAGCAGCAGGCCAGCATCAACCAAGCGGCTGGGGCCGCCAAGGCGCAGCTATTGCGGGCAGAAGCGGAGAAACGGGAGCGGCTGCTGTTGGCTGAGGGCACGGCTGAAGCCATCAAGACCATCGCCGCCACTTTGCAAGAGAATCCAGAGGCAGCCAATGCGTTGCAATACCTGATGGCGCAAAACTATATCGACATGGGCTTCAAGGTAGGCAGCAGTCCCAGCGCCAAGGTAATCTTCATGGATCCCAATTCGATCCCTGGCACCCTGCAAGGGCTGCTTTCCATGGTGGACGTGGCCAAGGGTGGGGAAGGATCTCGCGCGGCGGCCTCTCAGAAGCTGCGTACCCCGGCTTCTTTCCCAACCGAAGTGGACTTTCCGCGGCTCGACTGAGTTTGACCGACCATGATGGCCCGGGATCCCGATTGGCTGCTGGTGGGACAGGTGGTGGCGGCCCACGGCTTGCGGGGCTGGCTGCGGGTTAGGTGCTGGTCGGATTTTCCAGAGCGCTTCACAGAGCCTGGACCACGCTGGTTGCAGCGGGATACGGATCCCGAGCCCCTGCTGCACCCCTTGATCGAGGGGCAGTTTTTCCCGGCTAAGGGTCTTTATTTGGTGCGACTGGAAGGGATCCCCGATCGAACGGTGGCTGAGACCTGGGTGGGGGCTAGGCTGCTGGTACCGGCTTCCCACCGCTTGCCCTTGCAGCCGGAAGAGTACCACTACCGCGATCTCATCGGCTTGACCGTCTATCGCCAGGGGGAGCTGCTGGGACAGGTTTCGGGGATTTTGGCAGCCGGCCAGGATGTGCTGGAGATAACAACCCCTGATCACCGGCAGGTGTTGATCCCCTTTGTGAAAGCCCTGGTGCCTGTCGTGGACTTGGAAAAAGGCGCGCTTCACGTGCAGCCGCCGCCGGGGCTGGTGGAGAGCTTTCTGGGTTAGAGTTCGACAAGACGGCCTGACTTCCGTACCTGCATCCCATCCTGAACTTGGCCCTCAGAAGCGTCTGTGTGGCCGTTCTAGCCTTTTGTGCTATCATGGGGACAGTTTTTTGATGCTAAGCTCATCCTCGGCCTTTAAGGTCAATTTTTCTGGGTTTCTGTTGATCTTGGCCGGGAGCCTTCCTCGGGATTGGAGTTGGGAATGACGGAAAACTACGGTGCAGAGCAGATCCAAGTTTTGGAAGGCTTGGAGGCTGTGCGCAAACGCCCTGGCATGTACATTGGCTCCACTGGGCCGAAGGGGTTGCACCATTTGGTGTACGAGGTGGTGGACAACTCCGTTGATGAGGCCCTGGCCGGCTATTGCGACGATATTCAGATCAGCCTGCATCCCGACGGCTCGGTAGCCGTTTTGGACAATGGCCGCGGCATTCCGGTGGACATCCACCCCAAAACCGGTCAGTCGGCCCTGGTTACGGTGCTGACGGTGTTGCATGCGGGGGGCAAGTTTGGCGGTGGCGGCTACAAGGTCTCCGGCGGGCTGCACGGCGTGGGCGTATCGGTGGTGAATGCCCTCTCCGAATGGGTGGAGGTGACGGTTTGGCGAGAGGGCAAGGTTTACTTTCAACGTTTCGAGCGCGGGGCGGTGGTGGGATCCCTGAAATCTGAACCCCAACCCAAGGGATCCAATCGGCGGGGTACAGAGGTGCGCTTCAAGCCGGATGGGCTGATCTTTCCCGAGCGAGAGTTTGACTATGCCGTATTGGCGGCCCGCTTTCGCGAGTTGGCCTACCTCAATGCCGGCTTGAAAATCACCTTCAGCGATCTGCGGCGGGATCCGCCTCACTGCGAAACCTATCAATATGCAGGCGGCATCAGGGAATATGTAGCCTTTATCAGCCACGAAAAAACGCCCATCCACCCTGACATCATCTACATCCAAGGGGAGCGGGATGGCGTGGAGGTGGAAGTGGCCCTGCAGTGGTGCTCGGATGTGTACACCGATACTTTGATTGGCTTTGCCAACAACATCCGCACCAGCGAAGGAGGCACCCACCTAGAGGGCCTGAAAACCTCTCTCACCCTCACCATCAACAGCCAAGCCCGCAAACTCAACAAGCTGAAGGATTCCGACAGCAACCTGGCTGGAGAAAATGTGCGCGAGGGGTTGACGGCCATCGTCTCGGTCAAGGTGCCTAACCCCGAGTTTGAGGGGCAAACCAAAACCAAGTTGGGCAACACCGAGGTGCGGGGCATTGTGCAAACCCTCGTCTCCGAAGCGCTCGCGGAGTACTTGGAGTTCAACCCCAACGTGGCCAGGGGGATCGTCGATAAGGCCATCCAGTCCTTCAATGCTGCCGAGGCAGCCCGGCGGGCCAGAGAATTGGTGCGGCGCAAATCTGCCCTGGAATCTTCCACGCTGCCGGGGAAGTTGGCCGATTGCAGTTGCCGCGACCCGGCGGAATCTGAGGTGTATTTGGTGGAGGGCGACTCTGCAGGCGGCAGCGCCAAACAAGGTCGGGATCGGCAGTTTCAGGCGGTGTTGCCCTTGCGCGGCAAGATCCTCAACATTGAAAAGGCGGATCCCGCCAAGATCTACAAAAACGCCGAAATTCAGGCCATGATCACAGCGCTGGGTTTGGGGGTGAAAGGGGATGAATTTGATCCCAGCCAACTGCGCTACCACCGCATCATCCTCATGACCGATGCTGACGTGGACGGCAGCCACATTCGCACCCTGTTGCTGACCTTTTTCTACCGCTATCAAAAGGCGCTTCTGGAACAGGGCTATGTCTATATCGCCTGTCCGCCGCTCTACAAAATCGAGTGGGGTCGCAACAATGTTCGCTACTGCTACAGCGACGCCGAGAAAGACCAGATCCTGCGGGGGCTGCCTGCCAACACCAAGTACACCATCCAACGGTTCAAGGGTCTGGGGGAAATGATGCCCGAACAACTTTGGGAGACCACCATGAACCCGGCAACGCGCACCCTCAAACAAATCACCATCGAAGATGCGGTGGAGGCGGATCGCATTTTCACCATCTTGATGGGAGATGCTGTTGGTCCCCGACGGGAGTTTATTGAGGCCCACAGTGCCCATTTGGATCTGGCGGCTCTCGATATTTAGCGACTCTCGATATTGGGTGGAGAGAACTCTGTCCCGCCTCTTCGGGGCCCACGGCAGGGGGAAAGTGCTCCGCACCGCTGGCGCGAACGTAACGGTGTTGCAGACGAGGCCGCGAGCAGCCAAAAGCTCCCGGACGGGGCAAGATCCCGGCTGCAGCTCAGACCCTGTGGCAAAGTGAGGGAAGAGCGTTCCAGATCCTGCTATGCCTGCATTGCTTACGGCTCTTCTTGCGGTGCTGGGGGGCTATCTCCTGGGATCCATCCCGACCGGCTATTGGGTAGGCCGTTGGTGGGGGGGGATCGATATTCGCCAACAGGGATCCGGCTCTACCGGAGCAACCAATGTGTTGCGGACGTTGGGCAAGGGGCCCGCCCTGCTGGTGTTGCTGGTGGATGCTGCCAAGGGGGCAGCAGCAGTTGCCCTGGGATCGGCCTTGGGATCCGCGTGGTGGGTGGTTTTGGCGGCATTGTTCGCAGTGATCGGCCATAGCCGTTCCTGCTGGCTGGGCTTCAGGGGGGGCAAATCGGTGGCCACCAGCCTGGGGATCTTGTTGGCTATGGCTTGGCCAGTAGCCCTGACAACTTTCGGCGTCTGGCTGCTGGGGCTCGCCCTCACCCGCATCGTTTCCTTCAGCTCCCTGCTGGCGGCAGTGGCGGCTCCGGTGGTGATGTGGGCAACAGCTCAACCTTTGCCCTATTTGTTGTTTGCGTTGGCGGGCGGGGTGTATGTGATCGGTGCTCATCGGCGCAACATCGAGCGCCTACTGGCCGGGTCGGAGCCGCGCATTGGCCAAAAATGGACGCAATCTCCCTAATTTTCAAGGCACTGTGAAGCAGCTGTATTACTCCGCAACGCTATGCAACCGACCACAGTGGTTTTTGTCTACGGATCCCTGCTGCGGGGCGGCCAATACCACAGCTTGCTGCAGGGGGCAGAATTTTTGGGGACAGACAGCCTCAACCACATTGATCTTTACAGTCTCGGCCCCTACCCGATGGCAGTTCGTGGCCGAAACCGGCTCTACGGCGAGTGCTACCGCATTCCCCTAAGTCTATTGGCCCGCTTGGACGAGCTGGAAGACCACCCGCGGGTGTACGAACGGCAGTGGGTGCAACTGGATAGCGGCACCTTTGCTTGGGTTTATCTGGGTCGGCCTGAGCAGGTGCAGGGGTGTTCCCTCATCCCCAGTGGCCGCTGGCTGGCTAGAGATCAAAGTGGAGCTTGACGCCCTCAACATACTGGGGCAGCACCAAAGACTCTATCCCACTGTTGTGCTCCGCACCGCTGTCGCGAACGCGAACGGCTGCCGACGGATCCCATTCTTGGGAATCAGACTCTTTGGCGGAGAGAGCACCGGCATCCACAGGGCTGGAAACGCGCTCCAGGTAGTAGATGCGATCCCCGCGTCGCCAAATGTCTGGCTCAGGCAGGTAGAAGAGCCGACCCGGTCGAGATGAGCCGCTCCTCAGCCGCTGCGGGCGCACCAACAACAAGGGCAGGCATAGATCGGCTTTGATTCGATAGGCAAACTGATCCCGCAGCCGTTCAAGGGTGGGATCCTCCAGTCCCATCTGGGCCAGGAAGGGATTGGGCAGCGCTGGTGCTGAAAAAGCGCTCCGCACCGCTGTCGGGAACGACTCTTGAGCCGTCAAGACATCAGCTCTATTGCTCCGCACTGCCTCCGGCAGGGTTGAGGCCGCATTCGCAGAAGCGTCACGTAGCGATAAAGGGAGAGGCAGGCCCAGGTCTGCCAACGTGGGTAGGGTGATCGAGCGCAGCTCAGCCCGGTTGGCCTCCAGATAGCCGGCCCAGCGCTGCAGTTGGGGGAAGGAAGGCTGCAAGGTGCGGATCCCTTCTGAGATGGGCATATCCGGCAGCAACACCGTCCAGATGGTGGCCGAAACCGAGAGTTTCACCATCAACTCGGCAATGGCCCAGTTCACCTGCGGATCCAGAGTCAGGATCAACAGAGTTTCCGCATGGTCGATATCGGCCTTCAACAAAGCAGACTCGTTCAGTACAGCTTCCTGCAGGGATCCGGGGATGGCTTCTGGCTTGCCGACTTCCTGGCTTGGGGCAGACTTGTGGGTGCCGTTGCCGTCAGAGGAATGAAGTTGTGGGGGCAAGCCATCTGCTGGACGACGCTTCGGCGTTCCTGACAGGGATGTGGAGGACTTACGGGATGGCGGGATGGAGTCCTTACCGTCTGTTGGGTGGGGAGCTTTGTAGCTGCCGTGCCCATTTTTGGAAGACCCAGAAACCAACGGGATCACCTCGACCGTCTGGTTGAGCGAGCGCATCAACTGGGCCAATTGGTTGGTGAGGGGATGATCGCCGATGATTATGGTGGAACTGCCCTGATCCAGACCCAGCCAGCGGGCCACCCAGGCTGCCGTCAACCCCTGTACCGTCACCGTCACCGAGATGGTCAAAAACACCAGCGCCTTGAGGGCATCCCCCCCAGTAATGCCCCGTTCTGTCAGCAGAATGGCAAACAAGGAGGCCACCGAAGCCGCCACAATGCCCCGAGGAGCCAGCCAAGCCACAAACAGCTTCTGCCGCCAATTCAGGTCGCTGCGCCAGGTACACAGCCACACGCTCAAGGGGCGGATGACCAGCATCAAGCACAGCACTGTGGCCAGGGATCCCCAGCCCAGGGCAAACACCGCCTTGAGGGAGAGCGTGGCAGTCAGCAGGATAAAGATCACAGAGATGGCCAACACCACCAACTGGCCGTGAAACTGCCGCACACCCCGCTCGGCAATGGCCGCCTTCTGCCGCACCACCAGGCCCGCCATCACCACCGCCATCAGCCCCGCCTCCGATCGCAGCGACTGGGCCAAGGCAAACACCCCCAGGGCCCCCGCCAGCACCACCGAGTTGCGCAGCTCCTCGGTTAAAAACTGCCGCGACCAGAGCAGGAAGGATCCCATCAGCCAGCCCCCCAGCGCTCCCACCGCCGACCCGATGGCCAGACGGCTGGACAACTGTTCCAAGGCCATGAGAAAACTGGGATGGCCAGAGAGCACCACCTGCAGCACCACCACCGCCAAAATGGCCCCGATGGGATCGATGAGCACCCCTTCTCCTTCCAGGAGGGTGCTGACTGCCGAATCGACTCGTACCCGCTTCAGGATAGGGTTGATCACCGTCGGCCCCGTCACCACCACCAGGGATCCAAACAAAAAAGCCAGCCGCCAGGGAAACTCCCCCAGATAGTGAGCTGCTGCCGCTCCCCCCACCAAGGTCAGCAGGGATCCCAACAAAACCAAATTGCGCAGGCTATCGGATACCTGATTGAGACGTTGCAGCCGCAGGTTCAGTCCCCCCTCAAACAAGATCAGAGCCACCGCCAACGACACCAGCGCTTCCAGCCCGGATCCCATGACTTGGGGATGAACCCAGCCCAAACCATCTGGCCCCAGCAACAGGCCAAACAGCAGCAGGAATACAATGCTGGGCACTTTGACAAAATTGGCCAGCACCTGAGCAGCGATCCCAGCCACCAGGGCTAGCGTAAACAGGATCGTCAGCTCAAATGAATCTTGCATATTGAGGCTTAACCGAACGCAATAGCGGGACGGAGCCCTTACCTTTCCAGCTACTGAACGCCAACCCTCTCATTGTTTCCATCGTTAGCGTCGTTATTACTCCGCAACGCTAACGCCAATACAGACTGCTGGAAAGTCTCCAATCGTCAAGGTGGCTCTGCCCATCACGTCAGCAGTTCATGAGCTCGAACATGCAGAGTTAACATTTAGTTAACCTCTGTGCGCTGGCTCCATAAAGTTGCAAAAGCTACACCCAGCTCCACTCTTTCTACAGTACACACGACTTACCTCAACCTATCACAGAGCGAGCTTGACGACCACTCTGGCATTGGGAGCCCTGTTGGAATGAAGGCCAATTAACATGCTGCCAGAAATCTCCCCTTCTAGGCTTTCTCGCCTTCTGAGCGGCTGAGACCGGTCTCTAAGGGCTTAACGCGACGGATAGGCAGATTGGCAATAAGAGCAGTCGTTCCCCCTTCCGTGGCCAAGTGAAACTGCATCCCTTCTGAATCCAGCTCCACATAGCGGGACACCACCCCCAAAATCTCCAGGCGCATTGATTCCAGCGCCGCCGGGGTGAGGTCAGCGCGGTCATGGGCCAAGATCAGCTTCAACCGTTGCTTGGCTTGCTGGCGGCTGTTGCCGGAGTGCCGAGAAAAAAGCTGATCCAAAAAATCGAGGAGCATAGGTTTTGTTGGCTTTGTTACTCAGTTGTAAACAGGTCAAAATTGCCATTCCAATCTGGATAAAGTGGGGAAAAACGACAAAACAGTTGTCAGAGCACCTTTTGGTTTAAAAACCGTTTGGCCCGCTCCCAAAAGGACTCGCTCAAGCTGGCCAGCTTGGGAAACTCCACCGCTTCCCCTTCTAGCCGTCGGGCAATGCGCTGGATGGCCTGAGCAGCCAGAGTTGGATTGGCGGAGAGAACCAGGGGCTCCCCTTTGTTGGTGGAGACGATCACCTCGCGGTCTTCTGGAATGATACCCACCAAGGGGATGGCCAGCACCTCGACCACATCTTCCACCAACATCATCTGGCCGGCTGCCACCATGTCCGGGCGCAGGCGGTTGACAATCAGCTGAGTCGATGAAATCTGGGCGGCTTCCAACAAGCCCACCACGCGATCTGCATCCCGCACCGCTGCCACTTCTGGGGTGGTGATGATGATGGCCTCGTTGGCTCCGGCGATGGCATTGCGAAACCCCTGCTCGATCCCTGCCGGACAATCGATCAGCACATAGTCATGGCTGCTGGCCAGCTTCTCGATTAACTGGCGCATCTGATCCGGATGCACCGACGTTTTGTTGCGGGTTTGGGCTGCCGGCAACAGCGAGAGATTGGGGGTGCGCTTGTCTTTCACCAAAGCTTGCTCGAGGCGACATTCCCCGGCGATCACCTCTAGGGCTGTGTACACCACCCGATTCTCCAGCCCCAGCAGCAAATCCAGGTTGCGCAGGCCAAAGTCTGCATCCACCACCACCACCGAGCGACCCAAGCGCGCCAAGGCAGTGCCCAGGTTGGCCGTCACGGTGGTTTTGCCGACTCCACCTTTACCAGAGGTTATGACAATGACTCGGCTCATACTCCTCTCCGCAGAAAATCCTGAAGGCTGGCGACGCAGATGACATCCTCCTGCAGGTAAACCACTTCAGGGGTGCTGGGCAGGGATCCACCTTCTGGCGGACGGGCCACTTGATCGGCAATGCGCAACTGAGTGGGCTCCAACTGCAAAGCCAAAATTACAGCTCCCTTGTCGCCGTCGGCCCCCGCGTGAACCAGGCCCCGCAAGCGTCCCCAAACCCAAATATCTCCTCCAGCAATGATCTCGCCGCCGGGGTTGAGATCCCCCAACAGGAATACCGAGCCCCTGTGACGCACGGACATGCCAGAGCGCACCGTCGAACGTAGGTACAGAGGTGTGGTGTCTGGGGGAGCAAGGGGAACTGCCTCCAAAAGGGAAGATTGCTCCACAGAATACCCCAACGTCGCTGCTGCAATCGCTGTCGAGCGGGATCGAGTTTGAACGCGCCACAGTTGCAGTCCATGCTGAGACAATAGGGCAGCAAGAAGTTGTAGGGTGGGCATGTCCAGCTCTCGCTGCTGGCTCCAGAGGGTGAGGGGAGCGACTCCGGCCCAGTAGGGTTTGCGGCTGCGCAACTGCCAAACCAGGTTTTCCCAAAGCTCCTCCCAAGGCAAGGTGCTGGGCAAGTGCAGATGAATCCCTTGTGCATCCGACCGAAAGTAAACGCTGCCCGTGGCCCAGGAGTCTGGAGATGGGGAGATTTCAGGGTTCCATGTAGGGGATCCCGTCATGACCGCCCTTAAACGTCTGCCTGAATATAGAGCCCTATCCTATTCCATTCCCCCAAGCCAGGGGAAACTCTCTCGGCGGTTGCCCTTGATAGCAAAGCGGTTTCGCTTGGGTGGCAGGACAATCTTGCTTCGGGATCGCTAACTTGAGGGTACTTGATGGAGCCAATTCCTGATGTTGAAACCTCGCCACACCCTCAGGCTGCTCGCGCCAGCAGGACAGGATCCTCTCCTCTCCAAGGGGTGGAGTTCTCGCGCGGTGAGACCGGTCGCCATTGCCCTACTCAGCATTCTTGCGGCGTCTGGGATGGGATCCCCTGCCCATGCCCAAGATCTGGGCCGTTTGCTGATTCATGGCCTTCAGTGGCTGCAGGTGAGCCAGTTGAACGATGCCCAAGAGGTGAGCTTAGGCCGCCAGATCGATCGACAAGTAAACTACCCGACTCTGACCGCTAAGCGGTACAGGGCGGGCTTTCAGTAGCCCTGCAGTTGGCAAGCCAACCACGGACCTCTAGGCTGGTTTACAGCAGCCCCAAAAAGCGCAATTACGCTTGCACCATTAAGGTCCATTATACTTCATCAAAGCGCATTCCTCCCAACACTGAACCTACGGGTACAGTGCGGGGCTCCTGCGATTTCTAGCTGAAAGCGCGGGGACAACTTCGCCTCAGTTCGGATCCCTACTGGGTCGAGCGGGTGAACCGCATTGGCCAACGGGTGGCCGCCCACAGCGAACGGCCCCATCTGCCCTACACCTTTCAAGTGGTGGAAGATCCCGACATCAACGCCTTTGCCACACTGGGAGGCTTTGTCTACATCACCACTGGTGCCCTCGCAGCCGCCGACAACGACGACCAGATTGCCGCCGTGCTGGCCCACGAGGTGGCCCACATCGGCGAACGCCACGGCCTGCAACAACTGCAGCAGGCTGCCACTGCCGAGTTTGGGGCTCAATTGTTGGGGCTCAACGACAGTACCCTGGCCGCTCTGGCCCTGGAATTGGGAGTACGGCGCCCGCAGAGCCGTGAAAACGAGTTTATCGCCGATGAAAAAGGTCTGGGGGCAGCCTATCGCGCCGGGTTTGACCCGCAGGGCATGCCGCAATTTTTGGCCAAGTTGCAATCCCGCGGATCTGTGCCAGAGTTCCTGCGCACCCATCCCCCCGTCTCGGAGCGCATTGCCCGCCTCAACCAGCTCATCATTCAGCACGGCATGGTCAGCCCAGCCGGTCAGACTGTTCCACTCCGCGGCTCCGGCGGCTCCATTTGGCCCTCCGGATCCCCCGAACAAACCCAACGCACCGAGATTGAGATCCTGCCGCTACTCCCTGTCCTGCCCTAACTCGGCCCAGAGGGATCCCTTCTGCCCAAGACCGGCTGGATGGCTCCCTGTGTTTCTTTGTCAGGGACAGTTACTGGTGGAGCTGTGCTTCACAGCAAAGGCAGGCCACGCAGTCTCCGCAACTGGTTGAGGTGGGCCGGGCAATCACAGCCGAATAGGGCAATAGCTGCGTTGCTTTCTTCAAGGGTGAACTCCAGAAAGGGATGCTCTGTCACCTCGACTTCAGCCCAGGACTCCGTCTCGCCAACGCGAGCGGATGGGATGGGATCCTTCTGCTCGGGAACAAGAAGAGGATGTCTCCACGGCAGAGAACGGGAGCGGACAACATTCAGGTCAAATGGGGGCGCGTCCAGGGTAGAAGCTCGAGCTGCAGGAGCAAACCAAAGCAGCAACGCCCACAGAGCCGGTGCCGGCCACCTTGCCCAGCGCCAATAGGAATAGGGGATCCCTGCCATAGACTTTGCTAACTCACTAGTGTACCGTCCGCTTTGGATTTTGCCAGGGAGTGGCTGAAGCGAAGAGGACGTCATAGCTGCGCAACGCTAACGCGACTGGCCGGCATCGTCTCAGGAACCGTTGGGTCACAGCCGGCGGATCCCATGCCAAACTTTGGTTTAGAATATTTTTATTGGTTTAGAATATTTTTAGATTCGAGATTCAGTCTCACTCATTTGAACTTGGGGATGAACTTGGGGAGGCCAACCTTTAGCCTTGCCAAGGATATCCTTCTTCTGCAGCGCTCCACTGGGATCTAGCTTCCTGCCCTTTCCCGTCTTGTTTTGTTCATTATCTCTACCAACTCAGGAGTTTCTTATGGCCGTTCCAAATGGTCATTCCGGCACGCTTCCAGAGCAAGAGGCTTCTTCTATGGGAAAGGACGCCCTCCCGCTAACGCAAACGGGTAACGCTCTAAACCTGGCTCCCCTGCCTGCTGATGGGGCCTCTGCGGCTGCTCAGATGCCGGTACTGCTGGAGGAGAAATCCGGCCCGCCCGTGTTTCCCAGCCCTGTCAAGTTCAGCGAAATTGAGATTGACCACCGTCCGGTTGGGGCTTCGACCCTGAAAGTGGTGGATTACTATGCCGACGGACGTCCAGTTGCTGCTGCAACTCTCAAAGTCGTGGACACTTGGGGGGAGGGACGCCCAACGGTTGCCTCTGGCGCCAAATTCATCCATGATCCCACGCTCAATCGCCCGATAATGGCCGATGGCCTGAAAATTGCCAAAACCTTTATGGGCAACCGACCCATTGAGGCCAGCCCTCTCAAGGTGCTGCGCTAGCCCAGATCCCCAAGGGGGGCCAGGGATCCCCTTGCTAACCTAGGTTAGGGCACAGCAGGGCAGTGATCATGGAGATCCTGGCAGTTCTCTTGGGGCTGTTGGCGGGCTTGGGAGGAGGAGCGAGCTATCTGGCGGATCAGACGGCGCGGCAGCTTCTGTTGGATCAGTTGGATCGGGCAGAGGTTTTGGAGGTGCGCATCCAAAGCCAGCCCAATTACCGGCTGCTGAATGGCCAAGCGGATCGCCTGCTGATCGCCGGTCGCGGGCTCTATCGAGCGCCCTTTCCCCGCATCGAGCTTCTGGAGCTGGAAACTGATCCGGTGGCAATTGACCCCTCTTTTTTCCAGGGGGCTCCCTTGCGCCTGGCGCGACCTCTGCAAGCGGCGGTACGGGTGTTGGTGCGGGAAGAGGACTTGAATGCTGCCCTCAACATGCCAGAGGTGCTCCGCCAGTTTCAGGATCTCCGGGCCGATCTGCCCTTTGGGGGAGCTGGAAGCGAAGCTCGCCGTTTCGATCTGCGTCAGCCCCGCGTCGAGTTTTTGGATCCCAACCGCATTCAGCTCTCTGCCCTTTTGGTGGAGGAAGACGGCGGTACCGAGCAGAAGGACTCCGTCCAGCCAACGCGAGCAGTGGAGGTGGTGTTCAACGCTGGAATCCGCATGGAGGAAGGGCGCAGCCTAAAGCTGGAGAATCCGGAGTTTGTGATCGGTTCTGTACGGGTTCCTGATGAGATCTCAGCAGCGTTTTTGGGCGGGCTCAATGAGGTGTTTGACCTGCAAGAGCTGGAAGAGAGCGGGATTCTGGTGCGGGTGCTCAGCCTGGAGATAGAGCCTGACCAATTGCAGGTGATTGGGTTTGTGCGGGTGGAGACGCTGGAAAGGACTTTGTCCCGCTAACGCGAAGGTCGGGGATCCCTGTTGAGCGTGGATGAGCTTCTTGAGGCTGCGCTCTAGCAGGAGAGCTGCTCTGTCAAACTGGATAAAGATCAGCCAGGCTGGAGATGGGATTATGGCCTTCGATTGGTTTCGCCGCCGCTATACCGACTCTACCGACTCTTCTGGTGAAGCAGAGCCTTCGCCACCGGCCCCGGAACCGGCGGAGATCTCCCCGGAAGACTATTTGGCCTTCGCCAAAGCCGCCTATGCCAACCTGAAGGCCCGTGCTGCTGCCCAAGCCCCACCGGCAACCCAGGACTCTGTCCCACCTGCGCCAGCGGAAGGGATCCCTGCAGAATCCGTCCAGCCACAGCCACCGGCCTCGACTGAGGAATCCGTCCCGCTTGCGCAAGCAGAACCCCGCGAACCCGTCCAGTCCTCCACTCCAACACAAGAACCAGCATCTCCAGAATCGCCCTCTGGGCAGTCGGCGGCAGCTCCCTCGTTTTTCGATCTGGCTCCCCGTGCTGCTGAGCGTCTCCAAGCCCTGCAAGCCAGCGCCGTGGATGAGCCCAAACCCGAGGCGGCGACTGCAGCGGTTGCTCCCTCTCCAGAGACGGGGCCGGAAGAGCTGGTCTTCGATGAGGGCTTCCGCTGGTCAGCCGAGATCTTGGCGGCTCAAGGGCGCAAACCGGAAGAGATTTCCGTTGAGGAAATCTCCTGGCTGCAAAAGCTGCGGCGAGGCTTGGGCAAAACCCGCCTTAACCTGATCAACCAGTTGAAAGCCCTGGTAGGCCGCGGCCCTCTGGATCAGAAGGCTGTGGAAGAAATTGAGGCCCTGTTGCTGCAGGCCGATGTGGGGATCGACGCCACCGAGCAGATCATCCAAGCCCTACAAAAGCGCATGCGAGAGGAGGTGGTGCCCCCAGAGGAGGCCGTCAAATACCTCAAGCAGCAGATGCGGCAGATGTTGACGGTGGGGAATCCCACCTTTGCCCCACAACGGGACACGCTCAACATTTGGCTGATTGTCGGGGTGAATGGGGCGGGCAAAACCACCACCATTGGCAAAATTGCCCATGTCGCCCGCAAGTCTGGATACCGCTGTCTGATTGCTGCTGCTGATACGTTTCGGGCTGCTGCTGTGGAGCAGCTCAAGGTTTGGGCAGAGCGAGCAGGGGTAGAGGTAATCGCCAATCCCTCTCCCAATGCCGATCCGGCAGCAGTGGTTTTTGACGCCATCACAGCCGCCAAGGCCAGGGGCACCGAGTTGCTGTTGGTGGACACGGCAGGCCGTCTGCAAAACAAGAAAAACCTGATGGACGAGCTGGCCAAGATCCGCCGCATCGTTGACAAAAAAGCTCCCGAAGCCAAAGTAGAAAGCCTTCTGGTGCTGGATGCCACCCAAGGGCAAAACGGGTTGCGCCAAGCCGAGGTATTTGCCGAGGCTGCCAAGTTGAGCGGCGTGATCCTGACCAAGCTGGATAGCACCGCCAAGGGGGGGATTGCCCTGGCCATTACGCAGCAGATGAACCTGCCCATCCGCTTTATCGGCGCCGGCGAGGGGCTAGAAGATCTGCGGCCTTTTTCCAGCTACGAGTTTGTGGAAGCTCTTCTAAGCGAGTACTGAGGCACCCCCTCTCTGAGAAGGGCCACCGTGAAGGAGAGCATGACTCTAGTCAATAATAAGCTCAACTATACTGAAAATTATGTATAATATGTTCAGTACGGATTACTACCAGTTGATCTTTCTGTTTACTTTCGAGTCTGCCAACATGG
>NZ_JANSIK010000077.1:0-26601 GCF_047462035.1 Synechococcus sp. R5-15
ACAAACAGAATGCTATCGCTGCATAGTTGAACAGTGATGTTCAGCAGTGTTCAGCGTAAATGTATCAGAAAACCCTTCCCTTTCCCGGAGCAGCTCAGTGTAAAGCCTGATGCTCTTTTTTCTCTGATGGGATTACCGTAGAGGTGTTGCTACTGGGATCCTGCAGTGACCAGCTTTTCCTGTGCCCAACTCGCCAAACTCGAGATGCCCAAGATGCCCGTGACAGTTGGGATCCCTGTCACACCTTCTGCGGATGAGGCGGATGAGACAGAGATCGGTCATCTTTTGATCGTCGATGATCAGCCCAACAGCCGCCTGCTGCTGGGGGATCTGCTGCAGAGCATTGGCTATCGGGTCAGCGAGGCCGAAAGCGGCAATCAAGCCCTGCAGATGTTGAAAACCTTCCAGCCGGATCTGATCTTGCTGGATGTGATGATGCCGGGGTTGGATGGGTTCGAGGTCTGTCGGCGCATCAAAGCCAATGGCGAGACGCGTTTGATCCCGGTGGTGCTGATTACAGCGGCCAGCGATCGCAAAAATCGCGTGCGCGGTATTGAAGCTGGGGCAGATGATTTCTTGAGCAAGCCCTTTGACGAGTCGGAATTGTTGGCGCGGGTGCGTTCCCTCGTTCGCCAAAAGCACCTCAATGAAGACTTGGATCATGCTGCTCAGGTTCTGTTCGCCATTGCCCGCAGTGTGGAAAGCCGGGATCCCACCACCGGGGATCACTGTGAGCGCCTGGCACAAATGGCCAAGAGCTTCGGCGAGTTTTTGCATCTGCCCCGTCCCCTGATCAAGGTGCTGATGTGGGGAGGTTACCTGCACGACATCGGCAAAGTGGGCATACCCGATGCCATCTTGGGTAAAACAGGCAAGCATACGCCGGAAGAGTGGGAGGTGATGAAATCCCATGTCTTGATCGGGGAGCAAATCTGCCGCCCACTACGCACCATGAAAGAGGTGTTGCCCCTCATCCGTCACCACCACGAGCGTTGGGATGGCAGCGGTTATCCCGACGGCCTCAAGGGGGAAGAGATCCCCCTGGTGGCCCGCATCTTTCAGATCATCGACATCTACGACGCCCTCACCTCAGAGCGACCTTACAAGCGAGCGTTCACCGTTCAAGAGGCCATAAGCATCTTGCGGGAAGAAACAGCCAGAGGGTGGCGGGATCCCCAGTTGGTGGAGTATTTCTTTGAGTTTCTGCGATCGCAGGCGCCAGATTTGGAGTAGGCTGGATAGAGCTTGCTTGTAGTGTATCAGCAGGATAGAGTCTTTTGCCGGGTGCCGATCCGCTGCGCCGTTGTGTAGGCTGTCGCCAGTTGTTTCCTCGCTCACAACTGTGGCGGCTGGTCAGGCAATTTGATTCCCACCAAGTGCTTTTGGGCGAGGGTATGGGGCGCTCTGCCTATGTCTGTCGGCGGCTGGAATGTCTGCAAGCAGCCCGGCGCAAGCAACAGATAAACCGAGCCCTCAAGGCACCTGTGCCTGACTCGTTGTTCCAACGGCTGCTGGATTCTCTTGAGCAAGATTCCCAGGGACATCTCCTCCAAAAGCCTGAGCCTCAGAGGTATTCCCAAACATAGGTAAGATATTTAGACGCCCTTTTAGGTTCATCAGGTTGCGAACTACACGACAGCCCCCCTCAATTGTCAGAATGGGAGTTGGCCGGAAAACTGAGGTCAGGCTGGAGGAGCTGCAGAGAGGTTATTCTGGAGGCGCTGTTTCCATCTATTCTTTCCCCGGCTGCCCTACTGGATGTCCCCTGTGGATGTTGCCAGAGCAGCTTCAGACCTGGGTTCCCTTCAGGCCGGATCCCCGGAGGATTGCCGAGCTGTTCTCGATGCGCCGGAGGAAGCCCCCGCAAGCCCGAAAGGTTCGGCTCAACCCAATAACTTGGTTCCCATTGAGTTTGGATAGTAAAACTGACGAGAAGTAAAGGAGCAGAGGCTAGCAGACGAATGACCGATAAAGTTCGAATTTATGATATTGCCCGTGAGATGGGGCGTGACAGTCGGGATGTGCTGGAGGTTTGTGAGCAACTGGGGATCCCTTTCAAAACCCACAGCAGCACCATTTCTCCGGAGCAAGCTGAGTTGGTGCGCAGCAAGCTGGGCGCCCCCCACATTGTGAAACCTCCTCGACCCCGGCCCAAACCCCCATCTGAAAGCCTGCCGCCGGAGCCTCCTGCTGAAGCCAAAGTCGGTGAGCGCCCTCAGCAGAAAGTTCCCGGCACCGCCAGCGCGATCGTCGGCATTCGTCGGCCCGCGCCTGCTCAGCAGCCAGCTCCAGTTGGCGAAGCCAAGACTGCTGAAACTCTGCCGGCTGCCAAGCCCTCGCTGTCTCGACCTGAGCGAGTCTCCCCCGAAAAGGGATCGGCTGGTGGTGCTCAGCTCATAGGCCCACCGCGGCGGCAGGTTACCCCTCTTGTCCGCTCGTCTGAGGCCACCCAAAAGCCGGAGACTGTTTCTCAACCGGCAACCCCTCCCACTCCCTCTGAGTCTGCCGCGGCCAAAGCCAGCGGCTCGGAGCCCAGTCCTGTGGCCAAGCGCCCAATCGTACTCTCGCCCCCTCAACGAGCTACCTCCGGGACAAAACCGCCGGCAGAGCGGCCTGAACCGCCGCAAAAAGCTCCCGAGCCCAGTCGCCCCAGCCCCTCAGAAGCACCATCCCCCAGCCACGCCCGCGTTCCTCAGCCTGCGGAAGAAAAAGCTCCTTCTCTTCCACCTGCGCAGCGCCCCCGTCCACAACTGGTGAGCGCACCCGTTCGCCCTGGCACGCGCTCCCCGGCAACCAAAGAAGACAGTGTCAGCAGCAGCAAAGTCGGTGAAGCTCCTCGTCCGCAGCGGCGGATGGAATTGGTGGGGCCCCCTACCCGTCCTGTGGCCAAGCCGGCTCCCCCTGACCCAGATGCTGCCTCTCCCTTGCCAGAAAGAATCCCTGGGGAACGTCCCAGCCCGGTGTTGGCGGAGGCTCCCGTAAGACCTACCCCACCCAAGGTCAAGCGCAAAACGGAAGAAGAAGAGGACGACGAGCTACAAGCTCTCAGTCGGCGGGCTGCCCGCGTCCAAGCCAAACGCAAACGCAGTCGGAGACGGGGGGAAGGAGATGGAGATGGTTTGGATTTGGATCCCATGACCATCATTTCAGCGGTCAAGCAGGCTGAGCTGAACGCCCTCAAGCCCTTGGCTCGCCCCACCGCCAAGCCTCCTTCCTATCGCCCACCCGCGGCAACGGCTGCTCCCCCTGCCCGCCCCCGCCCTGCTGCCCGTTTGCAGCAGCAACCTACCTCCGCTGAGGCTGGTGCTGCCGATCGCGCTAGCGGGACAGAGCCCTTGCCCGAAGAGAAGGTGTTGCTCTTGGATGGCAGCCTCACCGTTCAGGAATTGGCCCATCGCCTGCGCGTGGCCGAAACCGAGATCATCAAAACCCTCTTTTTCAAGGGGGTGATGGTGACCATCAACCAGGTCTTGGATGAGTCGCTGGCCGAGTCGGTGGCCAAAGAGTTGGGCTACGAGATTCGCCGGCCCAAGGCAGAACCCGAGGCTAAAAAA
Source organism: Synechococcus sp. R5-15 (assembly GCF_047462035.1). NCBI lineage: Bacteria > Bacillati > Cyanobacteriota > Cyanophyceae > Synechococcales > Synechococcaceae > Synechococcus > Synechococcus sp. R5-15. Next base: position 3,555 of record NZ_JANSIK010000077.1, read on the forward strand.
ACCGAAATGCTGGACGTGGAGGACATCGACCATCTGGTCTCGCGTCCGCCGGTGGTAACCATCATGGGCCACGTGGACCACGGCAAAACCACTCTCCTCGATGCCATCCGCGACACCAAAGTGGCGCAGGGAGAGGCTGGCGGGATCACCCAGCGCATCGGTGCCTACCATGTGGATGTGAACTTTGAAGGCCAGAAGCGGCGCATCGTTTTCCTGGATACTCCCGGCCACCAGGCTTTTACCGCCATGCGCGCCCGGGGAGCCCGCGTCACCGACATTGCGGTTTTGGTGGTGGCCGCCGACGATGGGGTACAACCGCAAACTCTGGAAGCGATCAGCCATGCGCGGGCGGCTCAGGTGCCGATCATCGTGGCCATCAACAAGATCGACAAGCCCGGCAGCCAGCCAGAGCGCATCAAGCAGCAGTTGGCGGAGCACGGCCTATTGCCAGAGGAGTGGGGTGGCGACACGCCCATGGTGGAGGTGAGCGCTCTCACCCGCCGTAACCTGGATGCTCTGCTGGAGATGATCCTATTGGTGGCCGATGTGGCGGAGCTGCAGGCCAACCCCAATCGTCCCGCTCGCGGCACGGTGATCGAGGCCCACTTGGACAAAGCCCGCGGGCCAGTGGCCACTTTGTTGGTGCAAAACGGCACCCTGCGGGTGGGGGATACCCTGGTGGCCGGCGCAGTGCTGGGCCGGGTCAAAGCGATGATGGACGACCGCGGCCAGCGGTTGCAAGAAGCTGGGCCGTCTTCGGCGGTACAACTGCTAGGCCTGGATGAAGTCCCGGCAGCCGGCGATGAGTTCCAGGTTTACACCGACGAAAAAGAAGCCCGTCGCATTGCCCAAGAGCGGGCAGAAGCGCTGCGGCAAACCCGTCTGCAACAGGCGCTGCTGTCTCGTCGCGTGAGCTTGGGTAGCGTTTCCGCCAAAGCCCAAGAAGGCCAGCTCAAGGAGTTGAACTTGATCATCAAGACGGATGTCCAGGGATCCGCCGAGGCCATTCAGACAGCGCTGCGGGATTTGCCCCAAGAGGAAGTCCAGTTGCGGGTTCTGCTGGCGGCCCCTGGCGAGATCACGGAAACCGATGTGGATTTGGCTGCGGCCAGCGACGCCATCATCCTCGGTTTCAACACCACCCTGGCCCCCGGCGCCCGCCAGGCTGCCGATGACAAGGGCGTGGATGTGCGGGAGTACGACATCATCTACAACCTGCTGGACGATCTGCGGGCGGCCATGGAGGGCCTGCTGGAGCCGGAAGAAGTGGAGGAGCCGCTGGGCCAAGCGGAAGTGCGCATGGTGATCCCCATCGGGCGCGGTGCGGTTGCCGGCAGCTATGTGCTCTCGGGCAAGGTGCAGCGCAATGCTCTGGTGCGAGTTCGCCGCAGAGGGGAGGTAGTTTACGAGGGACGTCTAGACTCCCTGAAGCGCTTCAAGGACGATGTGCGGGAAGTGGCTGCGGGCTTCGAGTGTGGGATCGGCATCGACAAGTTCCAATCCTGGCAGGAAGGCGACATCATCGAGGTGTACCAGATGGTCACCAAGCGGCGGACGCTGGCCTCTGTCTAGCTTCATCAAGGCACTTCAGGTTGGCCTGCCGGTCAGGCCTGTGTTCTCGGGCAGGGGATCCCAGACAGGGAGGGAAAATTTGAGCTGATCGCGCGAGCGGGACGGAGTCCTCAGAGGGAGGGAAGGGATGCAACAGAGCCAGAGACTGAGCCAGATGCTGTTTGTAACGCTGCGGGAGGATCCCGTTGAGGCCGAGCTGCCCAGCCACAAATTGCTGCTGCGGGGCTGCTTTATCCGGCGGCTCTCCCCAGGGATCTACACCTATCTGCCGCTCCTCTGGCGGGTGCTGCAAAAGATCTCGGAGATTGTCCGGGAGGAGATGAACGCCATCGGCGCTCAGGAGTGTCTTTTGCCCCAGCTGCAGCCGGCAGAGATCTGGCGGGAGTCGGGCCGCTGGGAGGTGTACACCCAGGCGGAAGGGATCATGTTTGCCCTTAAGGATCGCCAGGGACGTGAGCAGGCCCTAGGCCCCACCCATGAGGAGGTGATCACCTTGCTGGCCCGGGATCTCATCCGCTCCTATCGCCAGTTGCCGCAGACGCTCTACCAGATCCAGACCAAGTTCCGGGATGAGATTCGGCCCCGCTTTGGCCTAATGCGAGGGCGGGAATTCATCATGAAAGACGCCTATTCCTTCCACGCCAACGAGGAAAGCCTGCGCCAGACCTACCAAGATATGTACCGAGCCTATAGCCGCATCCTCAGGCGCTGTGGGCTGGAGTTTCGCGTGGTGGATGCTGATGCCGGGGCGATCGGGGGTCCATCGGCGGCCTCGCAGGAGTTTATGGTGCTGGCCTCTGCGGGAGAAGATGAGATTCTCTACACGCCCGATGGCTCCTATGCTGCCAATGTGGAGAAGGCCGTCTCCATCCCGCCGCCAGCGGCAGAGTCTCCCTACACCGCCTTCCAGGTTCTGGATACGCCGGGAACCGAAACCATCGAGAAGCTGGCCGCTTTCCTAAAAATCTCCTCTACCCTGATCGTTAAAAACGTCCTCTACCAAGCCCTCTACGACAACGGCCTGCGGGTGGCAGTGCTGCTCAGCATCCGTGGGGATCAAGAAGTCAATGAGGTCAAACTGGCCAACCACCTCAGCCGCCTGGCAGAGCGCTACCAAGCCAGCAAATTGCTCAAGCTCGCCTTGGCCGATGCCGAGATCCAAAACAGTTGGCAGGGGGATCCCATCCCGGTGGGCTACATTGCCCCCGACTTGCCGGATAGCTGTTTGGGCCGGCAGAAAAACCTTGCCCCCCAGATCTTACGCTTGGCCGACCAGACGGCAGCCCTGCTGCAGAACTTCGTAACCGGCGGCAACCAGGTGGGGCAGCACGTGGTGGGGGCCAACTGGGGCGAGCAATATCCCCTGCCGGAAGTGGTGGATGTGCGCAAGGCACAGGCGGGGGATCGGTGTTTGCTCAACCCCGACCAGATCCTGGAAACGGCCCGTGGCATCGAGATCGGCCATATCTTTCAGCTAGGCCTCAAGTTCTCGCTGCCAATGCGGGCCACCTTTACCGACGAACAGGGATCCGAGCAGCCCCTCTGGATGGGCTGTTATGGCATTGGGGTATCCCGCTTGGCCCAGGCGGCGGTGGAACAGTCCCACGATGCCAACGGGATCATCTGGCCCGTGGCCATTGCCCCCTATCACGTAGTGGTGGTGGTGCCCAACATCTCCGACGCCGAGCAGATGAGCGTGGCGGAAAAACTGGTGCAAGATCTCGCTGCTGCCGGCATCGAGACCCTCTGGGATGACCGGGACGAGCGGGCCGGGGTGAAATTCAAAGATGCGGATCTGATCGGGATCCCTTACCGCATCACCACAGGGCGCAGCCTCAAACAAGGCAAGGTGGAACTCACCGAGCGGGCCAGCGGCCAAGCCACGGAAATTCCCATTGAAGAAGTGGTGACCACCCTGAAAGAGCGGATTGAAGCAGCCCTAGCTGTGCCGGACTGAGCGTGGCTTCTCCTGAACCCGATGCTGAACATCTCCATTCTTAAAGAAGACGAATCCTATACTTTTCACTCTTATTTTGAGATGCCCTACGAGCCGGATGAAATCTTGGCTCAGTTTGGCTATCGACTGGAAATTGGGGAGTGGACATGGCCTGTTGCCCCTGCTCCACCTCAAACCCCAGTTCTGAAAGATCGGATCCGACAATTGTTACCTTTGGTTAGCCTCACCAGCGAAACAGCGCGGCGGGAATTGCTGGTGGCTCCTGTGCTGACCGAAGTGGCTCTCCATTGTCGAGTTCCTTTGCGGCTGGAGTATCCCCTGATGGTCAACAATTGGTTGAAGGGCAGCCTCGATTATCTGTTGCGAGGGAAGAACATCCTGCTGGTGGTTGAAGCCAAAAAGGACGATCTAACGCGGGCCTTTGTGCAAATGGCTGTAGAAATGATTGCCCTGGCGCAGGTGGAGCAGCAGGCTCAGATCTACGGTGCAGTGACGATGGGGTCTATCTGGCAGTTCGGACAAATTCTTGCCCATCAGCAGGTGATCAAACAAGACTTAACGCTGTATCGAGTACCTGAGGAGCTGGAAACCATTGCCGGCATTCTCACTGCCATGGTCAGCAACCCTAGCCAATCGTGAATTAAAAGCGTGAATTAAAAGTAAGTCATGGATCGAAAAACAGTCTGGTTTGCCCTAAAATTGATGCTGGCTGCTGCCGGGATCAGCACAGCCATCAAGTATGGTGGCCCTTACTTGGCCTTGCCGGAGCAAATACCGGTGGTGGTCGGGATGATCGTTTTGCCCACCTTGATCATGGCCGGGATCCTGTGGCGCTGGCAAATGCAGTCTCCTCTATCCAAAACTCCCCTACAAGCCGGCAAGGGATCCCTGGGAATTGAAGATGATAGAGCCTTCACCCCCAGCCCTTCTCCCAGGGGAGAGAGGGAAGTCTGAACTGCTGGACATGGAAGGCTGCCCAGATCCCTTGATGGGTGGGGGGAAGGCTATCGGGATGGGCTGGGATCCCTTGAACCCCTTACTGCTGGGTAAGGCGCAAGGTTACCGTTGGGCTGGTTTGGTTGCCGGAAGTGGCCGTGAGATTCACCTGATACACCGTGCCAGAGGCCGGAATGGGAGGTCGAACGGTGATTGTGAAACGGCCCTGGGCATCTGCCTGCACAGTTTGGTTGGTCACGGTCTGTTGGGCGCTGATGATGCCGCCCAGAGAAGTAGAAGCCGTTACATTCACCCGCACCGAAGCATTGGGAGCTGTAGTGCCCTGCAGCGTAAACGAAGAACCGGAAACCCGATCCCCATCCCGCAGGTTGGTGATCTGAGGCAAGAGGGGGCTGGGGGCGCTGACTGTAGCGGAAACCTCTTGGGTGGTCAGCCGCTGGATGCCCCCGGTGGCCCCTTCGATCAGGCGGGCCGGTTGTTCGGCGGTCATGAAGCGCACTTGGCCGCCATTTTCCAAGCGGGCGACGACGATCCCTTCCCGGGTGGTATCTTTCGCCTCGATTAGGGCATTCACCACATAGGTGCCGCTGGAGACTTCCTGAGCCGGCAGGGTTTGCACTTGCCGTCCATCTTGGATGAGGTAAACCGTCACCCGGCTGGAAGGAGTGCCTTTGACGGTAACCAGCAGGATTTCCCCGGCTGCCAAGGGGCGACTGCCGGCATTGTGATCCACCAGGTCGATGGAAGCGCGGACAGGGCTACCCACGGTGAAGCTCCAGGTCACGCGGCGGGTCACCCCCTGGGTATTGGTGAACTCCAGCAAGACTTCCCGACGCCCCGGCGGCAGAGGTTGGGCAGGGCGATAGGTGAAGAAATCGCGGGTGATCACCGACTGGGACGTGACATCTTGACCATCCACAAAAACCCTCACCGTTTCCGGGCGCACGCTGACGCCATCTTGGCTGCGGAAAGAAGCCGAGATTGGGGAGGTAGGTTCAACATTGGTGGCCGCTTGAGCTGGGCTGGGATCCGTAATTTGCTGAGCCCTTGCAGGCAAGCTCGACAACCCCACAACCGCAGCACCGATCACCAAGGCCCGGGGAAACCAGGAATACAAGTTATCGCTCATGAGACCATCCAAGAAAAGGATAGAGTACAGACAGACTACACAGGCAACAAGCCCAGAGAAAGGCTAAACAGAGTCCGGCAGAACATCGGCCTCGATATCCTGTTCGAATCCTGTCACAGGGGATGGCCCCTGTCGATACGCCTAAACCTCTGATCGGCTCTCCAATAGACTCAATCCCAGCGTCAAAACCGGGCAAAGTCAACTGCCATCTACCGTGTGGGATCCCATGTCCATCCTGGCAAAATCCAGAAGATGACTGTAGGTGAGGATGTAAGGGATCCCTTTGAAGGATTTGACTTAACTTGTGTTCGATGGGTAATCGATGGGTATCAGCTCATCTCAATTCACAAAAATAGCCCCTGTCGCTTGCAGATCGAGGCAGTGGTCGCCGGAGACATCGTTGACCAGGCGCACTTCTACAGTGATCACGTTGAAAGAATCCACGCTCACCTGGTAGCCCACAGGAGCCAACATCGGCGTGTTGATGGCCATGCAGTTGGGGATCAGCAGGTTGCTCAGGCGCAACGTTTCGCCTGCAGGCAGTTCCGAGACCTTCTGACGGGGATCGGTAAAGCCGTATTCCAAAGGCAGACCTGTGCGATTGCGGATCACCAGCTCGGCAGGTAGGTTGGGGTTAAAGCGGGCTACCGGGCGATCGAAGACCGATTGATCGACACCCACAGGCAGGCGCGGCAACGGCACTGTCTGAAAGGTAGGCTGAGCGGCAACCCAGAGGGATCCCTGCAACAACCCTCCGCCAACCCAGCCGCCCAGCAGAGTCGCCAACGTCAAAACCATTCTTTTGCTCCGTTCTGCATAGCTCATGGCTTTCGCCTCAGGATGTGCTTCCAGACTGGTGGGAGTTGGATCCCTTGCCTGCTTGTATTGTTCCCAAAAACGGCTGGCCGGGCCAGATGGCTGCTGTTTTTTCCAGGGTATGCCCCAACCAGCTAAGATCCCGTGGGGGGGAAGTTAAGTTAGAGTTGGCAATGCAAAGGGAGGCATGGCCATGCCAGCAGAACCGAAAAAGTCGGAGAAAAACTTCTCGTGGAAGGGCAGTGCCGACGCGGGCCGGGCGCTGACGATTTTGGCTGCCGTGGGAGCCGCGGTGATTTTACTGGCGGGGTTCCTACAGTAGGCAAACAGTAGGCAAAGCTGTTTGTGTCTGCAGCCGGCACAAGCACCTCAGCACGGCGGCGGAAGCCAAAGTTTCTTCTTCAAGGCGATTTCAAGGCGATGGTGGCAGCCTGCTCGACTTCCAACTTGCCTTCAAGGATCATCCCCGCCATGGTTGAAGATGTCCTCAAGGCAAAGGTGTTGTCTGCGGGGCAGGAAGCCGCCCTCGACTGCGTTCTCCGCCATGGCTGCCCTACAGAAAGAAGCAGATCCGGATGCTTTGGAAGTCCTGCTGATTGGTTGATGCGAGGTTCGCTACGCCTGTCCGGGTCACGCCGCTGGGCAGCAGGCTCAACAGGGAAAAAAGCCCAGCAGAGAAGGGATCCCTGCTGAGCCCCTTGAAAGCGCCGAGGAAGGGGTAAAGTGCCCTCAGCCCAGCAGCCGGCGGGCAGTGTTGACCACGTTTTCCACCGTGAAGCCGAACTTCTCCATGCACACCGGGCCGGGGGCAGAGGCGCCAAAGCGGTCGATGCCAATGGCCACCCCCTCAAACCCCAGGTACTTGTGCCAGCCGAAGGTGGAACCTGCCTCGACGGAGACGCGCTTGGTGACGTTGGGGGGCAGAACGGAATCGCGGTAGCTCTGGGGCTGGGCCTCAAACAGCTCCATGCAGGGCATAGAGACCACCCGCACCGCCCGGCCTTCCTGCTTTAGTTGGGCGGCAGCTTTCACTGCCAGCTCCAGTTCAGAGCCGGTGGCGATCAAGATCAGCTCTGGGTTGGGGGCATCCACCACCACATAGGCCCCTTTGGCTACGCCTTCAATGGAGGTGCCTTCCACCGGGTTGACCGCCTGCCGGGTGAACACCAGCACAGAAGGGGTGGTCTTGGCTTCTAGGGCCACCTGGTAAGATCCCACTGTTTCGCGGGCATCTGCCGGGCGCAGCACATAGAGGTTGGGGATAGCCCGTAGGGAAGCCAGTGTCTCAATGGGCTGGTGGGTGGGGCCATCTTCTCCCAAGGCGACGGAGTCGTGGGTCATGACGTGCAGCACCCGCACTTGCGAGAGGGCCGATAGGCGGATGGCAGGCCGCATGTAGTCTGTGAAGATCAAAAAGGTGGCGTCGTAAGGGATGAGGCCTCCATGAAGCGCCATGCCGTTGGCGATGGCTCCCATGCCGTGTTCCCGCACCCCAAAGCGGAAGTTGCGCCCCTCGTAAGATCCAGCCTGAAACTCTGGGATCCCTTTTAAATAGGTCATGTTGGAGTGGGCGAGATCTGCGGATCCCCCCAGCAGTTCCGGCACGGCCTTGGCCAAGGCATTCAGACACAACTTGGAGAGGTTGCGGGTGGATTCTCTGCCGGTTTCGGCAATGGGGGCCAGCGCTTCTTTCCAGCCCACCGGCAGCTCCCCGGCCATGATGCGCTTGAACTCGGCGGCCTCTTCGGGGTAAGCCTTCTCGTAGGCGGCGAAGCGCTCGTTCCACTCGGCCTCGGCCTTGGCCCCTTTTTCGATGGCCTGGCGGAAGTGGGCCAGCACCTCGTCGGGAATGTAAAACTCCGGCTCCAGAGGCCAACCCAGGTTTTGTTTGGTGAGCTTCACCTCTTCCGGCCCCAGGGGTGCCCCATGGACGCTCTCGCTGCCGGCCTTGTTGGGGGATCCGTAGCCGATGGTGGTCTCGACAATAATCAAGGACGGCTTGTTGGTGACTTCCTTGGCTTTCTGGATGGCCTCGGCGATCCCTTTCAAGTCGTGGTTGCCGTCGTCTACCTTTTGCACGTGCCAGCCGTAGGCTTCATAGCGTTTGCCCACATCTTCCGTAAAGGCGATTTCTGTGCTGCCGTCGATGGAGATGTGGTTGCTGTCGTAAAGCATGATCAGCTTGCCCAGTTGCAGGTGGCCGGCCAAAGAAGCTGCTTCGGAAGCCACCCCCTCCATGTTGCAGCCATCCCCCAAGATCACGTAGGTGTAGTGATCCACAATGGTGTGGCCGGGCTTGTTGAAGCGGGCGGCCAGATGGGCCTCGGCAATGGCCAACCCTACCGCATTGCCCACCCCTTGCCCCAGCGGGCCGGTGGTGACCTCTACCCCCGGAGTTTCAAAGTTTTCCGGGTGGCCGGGGGTTTTGGATCCCCACTGGCGGAACTGCTTAATGTCCTCCAGGCTTACATCGAAGCCGGTTAGGTGCAGCAGCGCGTACTGCAGCATGCAGCCATGCCCCGCCGAGAGCACAAAGCGATCCCGATCCACCCACTTGGGGTTGCGGGGGTTGAACTTCATGAACTGCTGCCACAGCACATAGGCCATGGGTGCTGCTCCCATCGGCAGGCCAGGGTGGCCGGAGTTGGCCTTCTGAACAGCATCCACCGCCAAAAAGCGAATCGTATTGATGGCAAGTTGTTCCAGAGAGGGAGGAGCAGCAACAACCATGTGGGATCCCTATCGCTCGACATTTGCTTTCCAGTATGCCGCGTTTTGGGTCTTGCTTCCGAGGCGCTAGGGATCAATTGGGCCGGGAAATTGGCTTTGTCCAAATTCCAACGGGGCCAAATGGCAGGCTAAGCTGAGTGATACCGTCGCTGCTGTTTTGTGTTGGAGCACTTCTTTGACCGTTGTTTCTTCTTCTCCTGGCGGCAAACCCTCCTGGCTGCGGGCCAAGGCCCCTCAACGGGTGGGATCCGTCAAACAACTGCTGCGGGACTTGGGCCTAAACACGGTTTGCGAAGAAGCTTCCTGTCCCAACTTGGGGGAGTGCTTCGCCAACGGCACCGCCACCTTTTTGATCATGGGCCCGGCCTGTACCCGCGCCTGCCCCTACTGTGATATCGACTTCACCAAACGCCCTCTGCCCCTGGATGCCACTGAACCCCTGCGGGTGGCAGAAGCAGTGGAACGCTTGGGATTGCGCCATGCGGTGATTACGTCGGTGAATCGGGACGACCTGCCCGATGGGGGAGCCAGCCAGTTTGTGGCCTGCATTGCGGAAATCCGCCGCCGCATGCCCCAGACCACCATCGAGGTCTTGATCCCAGACCTATGTGGTAACTGGCAGGCGCTGCAGCAGATCTTGGCCGCCCGACCGACGGTGCTCAACCACAATACCGAAACGGTGCCCCGCCTCTATCGCCGTGTACGCCCGCAAGGGAACTACGAGCGCTCCCTCAAACTGTTGGAGTTGGCACGGCAATGGGATCCCGGCCTGTACACCAAGTCAGGGGTGATGTTGGGCCTGGGAGAAACTGCCGAGGAGATCTTGCAGGTGATGCGGGATCTGCGCCGGGCAGGGTGTGACATTCTCACCTTGGGCCAGTATCTGGCTCCCAGCCCCAAGCACTTGCCGGTGGAGCGCTACGTTCCCCCCGAAGAGTTCGACCATTGGCGACGGGTGGGAGAGGAACTGGGCTTTTTGCAGGTGGTGTCTTCGCCCCTAACCCGCAGCTCCTACCATGCCGAGGCTGTGCAAGAGTTGATGCAGCGCTTTCCCAGGAGGAGCTCCTGAGCGCTGGGGCCTCGCCGGCTGCCCGACCTTGTGGGTTGCGCGAGAGAAGAAACCTACTCTGAGATTGGCTCAAGGCCGGGTTTCAGGGCGGCTACAACGTCAGGGATCCCACCTTGTGCTCTATGAGCTGCGCCAGATCTTGCAGGAAGGCCGCTGCATGGGCGCCGTAGATGACACGGTGATCGCAGGTGAGGTTCACCTGCATTTGGGAACGGATGGCAATGGCTTTTTCCGGCGTCGCCACCACCGTGGGGCGAGAAGCGCCGATGGCCAAAATGGATCCCTGGTTGGGGGGCAAAATGGCATCGAAGCGATCCACCCCAAACATGCCCAGGTTGGAGAGGGTGAAGGTGCCGCTGGTGTACTCCTCTGGCTGCAGTTGCTTGCGCCGCGCCCGCTCCACCAGATCCTTCCAACGGCGGGAGATCTCGTACAGATCGAGCCGGTTGGCCTGCTTCAAGACAGGAGTGATCAGCCCGCCATCCTCCATGGCCACCGCCACCGCGATGTTGATATCGGCTTTGTAGTGGATCCCGCCTTCTGTGTAGCTGGCATTCAGAAGGGGGTGCTTCTCCAGGGTCATGGCCACGGCTTTGACCAAGAGGGCCGTCAGGGTGACTCCTTTGGGCTTCACCTGTTGGTAGAGGTGATCCAGGCTATCGGTGGTGATGGTGTAGCCGACGTGGAACACTGGCACGCCCAGGCTGGCGTTCATATTGCGCACCACCGCCGCTTGTAAAGTGCTGAGGGGAACCGTTTCTCCCAAGGGGACAGCCGCAGGAGTTGGGGACGTAGGGGCTGGGGCAGAGGGGGCAGCCACTGCAGGAGCGGAAAGGGCCGCTGCCCGCTCCACGTCTTCGGCTATGATGCGACCGTTGGGGCCGGAGCCGCGCACGGTGCGCAGATCGATTCCCAGGCTTTCCGCCAATTTTTTCGCCCGCGGGGAAGCCACGACCCGCTGGGATCCGGCGCCATCCGATCCATTTGGCAGTGTAGAGGTGGGGGTTGCCGCAGGGGCAGGACTTGTCGGCTGAGCTGCAGAGGCGCGGTCTGCGCTAGGTGGAGCCGCAGGGGTAACGCCAGCAGCGAGGGCTTTGGCTTTTTCCTGAGCTTGGGCCACTTCCGCTTCGCTTTCGGCAATCAGGGCGATGGGCGCGCCCACCGGGGCTGATTCCCCTGCCGGCACCAGGATACTGGCCAGGATGCCGCTGTGGAAGGACTCCACATCCATGTCCGCTTTGTCCGACTCCACCACCAAGATGTTTTCTCCCTTCTCCACCCGGTCGCCGGGGTTTTTCAGCCAGGCGACGATCTTGCCCGTTTCCATGGTGGAGCTGAGGGCCGGCATGGAGAATTCGTGGATCATCGATGGGGATGGGAACACAGCAGAAAAGATTGTAACCCAGGAGACGGGATCCCCGCGCACGTCCCTGGGCCGGCTTTGGGCTCACCGGGTGCCAGCCGCTTCTGCTTCGGCCACCACCAGCAGGGTTTTCAACAGGGAATCGGGGTTGAGGCTGATGGAATCGATCCCCGCCTGCACCAGGAAGCGGGCGAAGTCGGGGTAGTCGCTGGGAGCCTGGCCACAGATGCCGATCTTGCGCCCGTGGCTTTTCACCGTCTGGATCACCTGGGCGATCATCCGCCTGACGGCCTCGTTGCGCTCGTCAAAAAGGTGGGCCACCAGGGCTGAGTCGCGATCCAGGCCCAGAGTGAGCTGGGTGAGGTCGTTGGAGCCGATGGAGAAGCCGTCGAAGATCTGGCAAAACGCGTCGGCCAGGATGACGTTGCTGGGCAATTCACACATCACGTACACCTGCAGACCGTTTTCTCCCCGCACCAGGCCATGGCGGGCCATCTCTTCCAGCACCTTGTGCCCCTCTTCCGGCGTGCGGCAGAAGGGGATCATCAAGATCACGTTGGTCAGGCCCATCTCATCCCGCACCCGTTTCATGGCCCGACACTCCAAGGCAAAGCCCTCGCGGTAGCGGGGATCCGTGTAGCGGGAGGCCCCCCGCCAGCCAATCATGGGGTTTTCCTCGTGGGGTTCGTAGCGGGATCCCCCCAACAGGTGGGCATACTCGTTGCTCTTGAAATCCGACAGCCGCACGATCACCGGCTTGGGATAGAAGGCGGCGGCGATGGTGCTCACCCCTTGGGCCAGCTTATCCACAAAGTATTCAGGCTTATCGGGATATTGGGCGGTCAGCTCCGCCAGGCGAGGCTCCTCCTTCACCGCCTGCTCGTAGTTGAGCAAAGCCAGCGGGTGGACCTGAATGTGGTTGGCAATGATGAACTCCAGCCGCGCCAGCCCCACGCCATCGCAAGGGATCCCGCTGAGGCCGAAGGCTTTTTCTGGGTTGCCCACATTCATCATCAGCTGGGTGCGGGGACGGGGCAGCTCCTCCAGCGGGATCTCCGTCACCTCATAGGGCAACAGGCCCGGGTAGACCCGCCCTTCTTCCCCTTCGGCGCAGGAGACGGTGATGGGCTCGCCGGAACGGAGCACCTGCGTGGCGTTGCCGCAGCCCACAATGGCCGGGATCCCCAGCTCGCGGGCGATGATGGCCGCATGGCAAGTTCTGCCCCCCTGGTTGGTGACGATGGCGCTGGCCTTTTTCATGATTGGCTCCCAGTCGGGATCCGTTTTTTCGGTCACCAGCACCTCGCCGGCCTGAAACTGATCCGAGCGGCGCACATCCAAAATGACGCGGGCTGTGCCCTGGCCAATGGCCTCGCCTACGGCCCGTCCCCGCACCAGAGGCTCGGGCTGCGCCCCAGGCTGGGTGAAGCGATAGGTGGTCAGCTGGTTGGCCCCTTTTTGCGACTGCACCGTTTCGGGGCGGGCCTGGACGATAAACAGCTCGCCGGTGATCCCATCTTTGGCCCACTCGATGTCCATGGGGGTGAAGCGGCCCCGCAGCGCCGAGTAGTGCTCTTCGATCAAGCAGGCCCACTGGGCCAATTTGAGGATTTCCTCATCCCTGAGGGCATATTGCTTGCGCAGGCTTTCGGGGACGGCCACGTTTTTGGTGGAACGGGATCCCCCCTCGTCGTAGACCAGCTTCAGGGCCTTGCTGCCCAGCTTGCGGGAGAGGATGGGGCGCAGTCCCTGCTTGAGGGTGGGTTTGAAGACCACGTACTCATCGGGGTTGACGATCCCTTGCACCACGTTTTCCCCCAGGCCGTAGGCGGCGGTGATCAGCACCGCATCTTTAAAGCCGGTTTCTGGGTCGATGGAGAACATCACCCCCGAGCAAGCCAGATCCGAGCGCACCATCTTCTGCACCCCCACCGAGAGGGCTACTTGAAAATGGTCAAAGCCCTTGATCTGGCGGTAGGAGATGGCCCGGTCGGTAAACAAGCTGGCAAAACAGTGGTGACAGGCATTGAGCACTGCCCGCACTCCACGCACGTTCAGGTAGGTCTCCTGCTGGCCGGCAAAGCTGGCATCCGGCAAGTCTTCTGCCGTGGCACTGGAGCGCACCGCCACATCGGTGTCGGGGCCGTAGCGCTCGCACAGCTTTTGGTAGGCTTCGGCGATGGCCTGCTCTAGCTGAGGGGGGAAGGGAGTTTGCAAGATCAAGGTGCGGGCAGCCTTGCCCCGCTCGCGCAAATTTTGGACATTCTCAATGTCTAAGTCTTTGAAAATCTCCTGCAACTTCTCCTCTAGGCCCGCAGAGGCGATGAACTGGCGATACGCATGGGCGGTGGTGGCAAATCCTGTCGGCACCTGGATCCCCTTTGAGGTGAGCTGCTGCAGCATTTCTCCCAAGGAGGCGTTTTTCCCGCCCACCTGGGCAACGTCCCGCAGCCCCACCTCCGTCAGGGGCAAGACCAAAGGCGGCTCTGAGCCAAGCTGGGGTTGAGAGGGTTGCTGAAGCTGGGATCCCCTGGTTGCTCCATCCGACATGTCTTACCTCCTTCTTAGATCCATTGAGCGATCCATTGAGCCAACGCCAATTGCTGGGGTGTGCTGTGTTGTCGGCTTGGGATCGCTCCCGGCTCTCCTATGCCAACACTCGGCCCAACTCATTCTTGGTGGGCCATAACCTCACTCTAGTCAGGATTTTCTGCCCCTTAAAATTGCCCAGGGATCCCCCCAAGAAGGCTTAGAAGGCGATGAGACAAGGCAGATCCCCCCACCACCTGCCTGCGGAAGTTGCTGCAAATCTTCGACCTTTTTTACTCAGTGCAAAAGTAGCCGGGCTGCCACAATGGTCAAAGAAGTCAATTTGGGCAACAACGGCATGGAGGGCCACAAGGAGGCTGCAGCAGACATTCGCCAGATCAGGGTGACGGAAAAACAGCAGGGCTTGCGGCTGGATCGAGGATTGGCAGAGCAACTGCCGGAGCTGTCGCGGTCGCGCCTGCAGCAGCTTATCCGCCAGGGCCAGGTTTGGCTCAATGGGCAGCCCTGCCGGGATAAGGATCGCCCCCTGCAAGCTGGGGATGAAGTCGAGGTGCGGATCCCGCCAGCCACCCCGACTGCCCTGCAGCCGGAGCCGATCCCCTTGGACATTCTTTACGAAGATGACGATTTGCTTGTGATCAACAAGCCCCGCGGTTTGGTGGTGCACCCCGCCCCCGGCCACGCCAGTGGCACCCTGGTGCACGCCCTGCTGGCCCACTGCCCCCATCTTTCAGGCATCAACGGCGAGCTGCGTCCAGGTATTGTCCATCGCCTTGACAAAGACACCACTGGTGCCCTGGTGATTGCCAAACACGATCAGGCCCACCAGCACCTACAAGCCCAGATCCAGGCCAAAACCGCCCGGCGCATCTACTTGGGGGTGGTGTTTGGCCGGCCGGCCCAAAGCCAAGGCACCGTCTCTGCCCCCATTGGGAGGCACCCGGTGGATCGGCAGAAAATGGCCGTCCTGACCCCTGGCCAAGGGCGAGTGGCGGTAACCCACTGGCAAGTGTTGGAGCGGCTGGGCAACTACACCCTGATGCAGTTTGAGCTGGAGACCGGGCGCACCCATCAAATTCGGGTGCATGCTGCCCACATGCGCCTACCCATTGTCGGGGATCCCCTCTACACCCAGAGCAAAACCAGCCCTGTTAAGCTGGGCGGCCAAGCTCTCCATGCCTGGAAGCTCTCCTTTGTTCACCCGCGCACAGGCCAGCCGCTGCAGTTTACCGCTCCCCTGCCGGAGGAGTTTGAGCGGCTCTTGCGGCAGTTGCGCAGCCAGGCGGGCTAGGCAGCCTCTGGGGTTTCCCCCTTGCTTTGCCTGGTCATTGCAAACGGCTGTGGAACAGCTGGTTGGTTGATCCCCAGCTCCCCTCGCCCGCAAGGGGTGAGGGTCAGCGGCGAAGGGTCTTCATCTTGTTTGAAACGAGTATGCCCAGTTGTCCCCACACCCGTGGGGGTGAACCCGGCCAGAGAAGAGAATTAAGACAATCTCACATCTGCTGGGATCCCTTGCGTGGATGGGTAACACTGGGACTAGGTCGCAGAAGCGGCGCGTAGCGCAATCTCAAGGAGCCGAACATGAGCAAGAGCTTGCTGGAGCAGTTGCGAGAGATGACCGTCGTGGTGGCTGATACGGGGGATATCAACGCCATCGAGAGCTTTAAGCCTCAAGATGCCACCACCAACCCCTCATTGATCACGGCTGCAGCCCAAATGCCTCAGTATCAGGGCATTGTCGATGAGACCTTGCTCAAAGCTCGCCAAGAGGTGGGATCCAAAGCTGAGCCGAAAGCCGTGGTGGCCCATGCCATCGATCAATTGGCGGTAGCCTTCGGCGTGCGCATTTTGTCCATCATTCCTGGCCGGGTCTCGACGGAGGTGGATGCCCGCCTCTCTTACGACACAGAAGCCACAGTTGCCAAAGCCCGCCATTTGATCGAGCTGTACAAGGCAGCAGGAGCGGATCCCAAGCGGGTGCTGATTAAAATTGCCTCGACTTGGGAAGGGATCCGAGCTGCCGAGATCCTGGAGAAAGAAGGGATCCACTGCAACCTTACCCTGTTGTTTGGCTTGCACCAAGCCATAGCCTGCGCCGAAGCGGGGGTGAAGCTGATCTCGCCCTTTGTAGGCCGCATCTTGGATTGGTATAAGAAACACACGGGCCGGGAGAGCTATCCCCCTGCCGAAGATCCGGGGGTGCAATCGGTAACCCAGATTTACAACTATCTGCGCAAATACGACTATCCGACCGAGGTGATGGGGGCCAGCTTCCGCAACATCGGGGAGATCATCGAGTTGGCCGGCTGCGATCTTCTCACCATCTCACCGGCGCTGCTGGCGGAGCTGCAGAACACCGAGGGTCACCTGGAGCGCAAACTGGATCCGGAAAAAGCCAAGAAAATGGACATCCCGCGCCTGGTGATGGATCGAGCTACCTTCGACCAGATGCACCGGGAAAACCGCATGGCCTCAGAAAAGCTGGAAGAAGGGATCCAGGGCTTCTCCAAAGCGCTGGAGGTGCTGGAAAAACTGCTCACCGAGCGGCTGCAGAAGCTGGAGGGTGCCAAGGAAACCATTACCCACGCCGCCCAGGATGTCTTCCGCCTCTACGACCTGGATGGGGATGGCTTCATCACCCGCGAGGAGTGGATGGGGGCAGATCGCGTTTTCGATGCCCTGGATACCAACCAAGATGGCAAAATTACCCCTGAGGAAATGTTGGTCGGCCTAGGGGCGGCGGTCTATCTGAAGAATTAGCCGCTGGCAGCCGGCCTGGGAAAACCTCAAGGTCTATGGGCGAGAACTTTCGCCACATTGGAGACGGGGTGGCCGCCCTGGAGGCACAAGCCCGCCGCTGGATTGCCCAGCGGCTGCAAGGGATCCCTTACGATCCGCCGCCGGGGCCAGCAGCCAGGCAGGTGCTGCATTGGATCGAGACGGATCTGCTGCCGCGCCTGCAGCAAACCCCCCAGGAGCTGGAGAACCTGCTGCATGGGCTAGGGGGCGGCTATGTGCCCAGCGGCCCTTCCGGCGCCCCCACCCGAGGCCGAGTGGACGTGTTGCCCACGGGGCGCAACTTTTACTCGGTGGACATTCGCGCCATCCCCACCCCCACCGCCTGGCAGGTCGGCTCACTGGCCGCCGAGCGGCTGGTGGAGCGCTACGTGCAAGAGCAGGGGGAATATCCCCGTCGCCTGGGCCTATCCGTTTGGGGCACTTCAACTCTAAGAACTGGCGGCGACGATTGGGCCGAGGCCCTGGCGCTCTTGGGGGTCAAACCCCGCTGGGATGGAGGACGGGTGGTGGACATCGAGATCCTGCCTGTAGCGGTTTTGGGCCGCCCCCGTGTGGATGTAACCTTGCGCATTTCTGGCTTCTTTCGCGATGCCTTTCCCAATCTGATTGCCCTGTTTGACCGGGCCGTGCAGGCCGTGGCTGACCTGGAGGAGCCAGAAGCCGACAATCCCCTGCGGGCCCACGTGCTGGCCGATACCCAGTACTGGCAGGAGCAAGGGATCCCAACGCAAGCAGCGGCGGAGCGGGCGCGGCTGCGCATCTTCGGTTCCAAGCCAGGGGCCTACGGGGCCGGCCTACAGGGGCTGATCGAGGCGCAAAACTGGGAAACAGAAGCGGATCTGGCCCGCGCCTACCTCAACTGGAGCAGCTACGCCTACCGGGCCGATGGCGAGGGAGAGCCGGCCCCCGAAGCCCTGCGGCGGCAATTGGCCCACCTGCAAATTGTGCTCCACAACCAAGACAACCGCGAGCACGACCTGCTGGACTCCGATGACTACTACCAGTTTCAAGGGGGGATGGTGGCGGCAGTGCGAACGCTCCAGGGCCGCAACCCGCGGATTTACTTCGGGGATCACGCCCGTCCCCACAACCCTAAGATCCGCACCCTGGCCGAAGAAATTGACCGCGTCTATCGCGCCCGCGTGATCAACCCCAAGTGGATTGCCGGCGTGATGCGCCACGGCTACAAGGGCGCCTTCGAGATGGCTGCCACCCTGGACTACCTCTTTGCCTACGACGTCACCACCCATGCTGTGCCGGATTTCATGTACGCCGGCCTGGCCCGCGCCTACCTATTGGATCCCCAAGTCCAGCAGTTCCTGCGATCCCGCAACCCCTGGGCGCTGCGGGACATGAGCGAGCGGCTGCTGGAAGCCCACCAGCGGGGCTACTGGCAAGAGCAGGCCCTGGAATTGCTGCCTCAGATCGAAGCCCTGATGCTGGAGATGGAAGCCTACCTGGAATCCCGCTCTCCCGTGGCGAGAGAAGGTTAAGTTCTGCTAAGATTTTTTCATCCAAACCAGTTGTGGAGGGATCCCAGGCCATGAGCAAATCTGAGCTGTTGCGAGAGATTCTGGGGCCACTGTTGGAGGACTACCGCTACTGGTTTGAGCGTTCTCGCCGCTTTTTGCAGGAAGAGACCCTGGAATTGATCAGCCCAGAAGAGCAGCAGTCCTTGCTGGAAGAGGTTTTGGCTGCCCAGGCGGAGCTACAGGTAGCCAAAGCGCTTTATCAGGCCTCTGATCAAGAGGTTGGCATCGACCCTGGGCTGATGGCAAAATGGCATCGCCTGCTGATGAAATGTGCCGAATTGGGCCGTCAATTTCGCCAGATTCACCCCTCCCCCGACCTGTAATGCTGCAGATTCTCTACCTCATCGCTTTTGTGGCCATTGCCTTTTTGGCCCTGCGCAACTTGGTTACCAATGTCATCACACTGGGCGTGGAAGAGCGCAAGGCCTCTCCTCGTCGTGCCCGCAAGCGGATCCCTCACCCAGAGCTGCTGGATGAAGATGGCAACCTCACCGAGGAGCCTCTACTGGTGATTCGCTCGGCCAGCTTGGAAGAAGCTCGCAGCCGTTTGGAAGATCTCTATTCCGGCTCGCCGGACGAAGATTAGGGGAGTTTCTTGGGCTTTCTCTCTTGGGCGTGGCTGCACTAGCCTGGGAAGGTACTGCGCGCGATTTGCCCGAGCGTCTGGTGGGCGAGTCAACGGAGATGGGATCCGACTTCAACGTGGAATCGGTGCTGGAGGCGGTGCTCGGCAAGCTGAAGGTTTTGGCGGAAACGGGACAAACCTTTGGTCAGCCGATCACTATTGGTGAGACGATTATTGTCCCTTACATGTCCTTGCATTTTGGCTTGGGTGGGGGAGGGGGTAACTTTGGAAAGACTGCTCCTGGCTGTCGCGGCAACGGCGGGGATCCGGCCAGTCTGTTCGGGGGAGCGGGGGGCGGGGTGCGCATCGAGCCAGTTGGCTTTCTGGTGATCCGAGGCGAGCGAGTGGAGCTGCTGACCACCGTCCAGAAGCCCGACCAGTGGAACCAACTCAGCGAGACTCTGGTGCCCCTGTTGCAGCAGTGGCTGCAAAATCGTGCCGGCAACTCCTGAAGGGACTAGCCGCGAATGGAGAGGCGGGATCCCTGGGGAGAGGGTTGTACCTCAATGCGGCGGGGGAAAGCATCCTGCAGGCTGGGGATGTGGGTGATCACCAAGATGCAGGCAAAGTCGGGGGCGATGGCGTTGATGGCGGCCAGCAGTTGGGCGCGTCCGGTGGCATCCTGGGATCCAAACCCCTCGTCGATGAGCAGCGTTTGCAGATCGGATCCCGAGCGCTGGGTGAGCAGGCGGGACAGGGCCAGGCGAATGGCGAAGTTGATGCGGAAGGCTTCTCCGCCGGAGTAGGTCTCGTAGGGGCGGGTGCCGTGGGGATCGGCGATGAGGATGTCGAGGGTGTCGCAAGAGCTCCGTCCGGCTACCGAGAACAGCTTGGCCGGTGAGCAATAGCGTCGCCCGGAGCGCTGGGTTACAAATTGCAGGTGCAGGCGGTGTTGGGTCAGGCGGGCCAAGATCTGGTTGGCCTGGGCTTCCAGCTCCGGCAGGACATTTTCGACGATCAGGGCGGGGATGCCGTTGCGACCATAGGCATTGGCCAGCTCTTGGTACACCTGCTGCTGGCGGCGGGCCTGCTGCAGTTGTTGTTCCAGCTCGGCTTGCTCCGCCTGCTGTTGAACCGCCTGTTGTAGCCGTTGCTGGGCAGCCCCTATCTGAGACAGCACCTCATCCAGCCGCCGGCGGTGCTCCCGCAGGGTTTGGCGGATCCCTTCCAGCTGAGCAGGCAAAACCTCGGGATGCTCCGCCAGTTGTTGCTGAAGCCGTTCCAACTCTTGGGTGGCCTGGGCAAAGTGCTGGCGGCTTTCCTGCAGGCGTTGGGATAGGGCTTGGGTGCGGGCTGCCACCTCCGGCAGTTCCTGGCGGGCCACCTGTAGGGCTTGCAGGCGCACCGGCCAGAGTTGCGCTTGGGCCAGTTCGGCTTTCACCTGCTGGTGCAGGGATCCATCGTAGCCCAGGTGGTTTAACGCCTGTTCCACCTGAGCCAACCGCTCCGCCAGGGGAGAATCCGATCGCGCTAGCGGGCCGGAGTCCTTGGATACCGCCTGTTGCAGGGTTTCCAGTTGTGCCTGTAGAGATGCGATTTGCTCGCAGAGGCGAGAGCGGCGCTCTTGGGCCTTGCGGAGTTCTTGAGAGCGGCCCAGGGCCCAGCGCCAGCGCTCCAGTTCTCCCCGTTGTAGAGCGTGCTCGCGCTCGTCATAGCCCAGTTGTTGCAGGGCCTGCTGGATCTGCTGGAGCTGTTGCCGAGCTTCTTGAGCGTAAGCTTCCCGGTCGAGGATTTCCCTCAACTCTGCCGCTTCTGCTTGCCAGAGCTGGATTTGCCGGCGGCGTTCCTGCTCGGCTTCCCACTGCTGTTGCAATCGCCCTTGCAGATGCAGGCGCTCATCCCAGGTGGCCAGTTCTTGGCTGAGACGGCGGTATTCTGCTTGCAAGAGTTCGATCTCCCGGTCGGCCACCGCCAGTTGTTCGCGGATAACAAACAGTTGGCCGGCAATTTCCTCTTGACGCTCGCGGTGTTTTTTCAGCACCACATCCCGCAGGCGCGGGCTGAGGGGACGGGCGCAGAGGGGGCAAGTCCAGTTGCGACGGCGTTGCGGAGCCATAAAGCCGGATCCCTGCGGCTCTGCTGTCGGCGTTGCAGGGGATGGCTCGGCAGGCTGGCCGACAGAAGATAGGGCCGGGGATCCCTCCTCTTGTTCTGCTGCCTCCTCGACAAGGGCTGTCACTCTTGCCAAAGTGGGGGTGACCTGATCTCGTTCGCTGCGCGGAGCACTTTGAGCGGAAAACACCTCTTGACCTTCCTCCCAGGTGGTCACCAACAGGCGGCAGCGTTCTTCTTCCTGTTGCCACTGTTGCTGGAGAACCCGCTGGCGTTCCTGGAGCTTTTGCACGAACAGCCGCCGTTCTTGGACTTTTTCCAACACCCGCTGCTGGTAGAGACGCCGTCGCTCCAGCTCTGCCAAGGCGGCCTCTCCTTCGGCGATTTTCTGCTCCAGTTGCTGCTGCTGTTGGGCTAGAGTTTCCTGGCTTTGTAGTTGCTGGCTGAGAAGCTGAACGCGGGCTTGCAGGCGTTCCCGCTCGCGGCGGATTTGCTCTTGCCAATGCTGTTGCTGCTGGAGAAGGACGGCGGCTTGAGCTTGGGCTTGGTTCAGGGCCTGGAGACGCTCTTGAGCTTGCTGGTAGTGGCGCAGGCCGATTTCGATGCGCTCCTGTTCTGCCAGCAATTGGGCATCGGCTTGGGCCTGGGCTTGGCAGGTGGCCAACTCCTGTTGCAGCCGTTGCATCTTGCGCAGTTGCTGCTGTTGCTGCTCTGCTTGCTGGGCTTGCAGCTTTTGGCGTTCTTGGAGCAGATGCTGCTGTTGCTCGAAGAGGTGGTGGAGATGGCGATCTTGGGCCATCAGGGCTTGGTAGCGTTCGTAACCCGCCAGGATGTCTTCACTCTGGGCGATCAGCTCTTCCAACTGGAGCAGGTGCTGTCGCTGGGCACGCCACTGTTGCTCGGTGTGCTGTAGGTTGGTGCCGAGCTTTTGCAAGTGTTGGGTAAGGTGTTGGTGGCGCTCCTGCAGGATGCAGCGATGTTCGTAGAGGCGCTCTAGGGCTTGCAATTCCTGCTGTTGCTGGGCTAGGAGCTGCTGCAGATGAGTTTGCCGTTGTTGGAGTCGCTCCAGCTCGGCTTGGATTTGGCCAACGTGGGCCTGTTGTTGGTTGAGCTGCTGCAGGCGCTCTTGGAGCAGATCGGCTTTGAGTTTGGCACTGCGCGCCTGTTCCCGGCAGCGGTCGGCCAGCAAATCGTACTGCCCCAACTTGAGCATGTCGGCCAAGATCTGCTTGCGCTCGCCGGGACGCTTCAGAGTGAAGGCATCCGCTTGTCCTTGTCGCAGATAGGCGGAGTGAATAAAGGTCTCGTAGTCGAGGCTGAGCTGACTTTGAATGGCCTGTTGGGTGGCGCGCATGCCGCGGCGGGTTAGGCTGCGCCAGCGAGGTTGGCCGTCGGTTTCTCCGGTTTGAATTTGCCACTCCAGGGATCCCTCGCCCGATAGATGACGGCTGCGCAGGATGCGGTAGGTTTGTCCTCGCGAGCGGTAGATCACCTCTACCCAGGCTTCGCTGGCCCCCTTGCGGATGAGATCGCTATCGTTGCTAGCCCGGCTTTGCCCCCAGAGGCCCCAGGTGAGGGCATCGAGCAGGGCAGACTTGCCTGCCCCATTGGGGCCACAGATACAGGCAGTATGGATCCCGCGCAGATCCAAAACGGCGTGAGCGTAACAGAGAAAATTGTGCAAGGTTAGGCGAACCGGGATCACGGAAAACTCTGAGGGGCTCTGGTTGCCAGAAAAAATGAGGTTGAGCCATTTGATCCAGAGTATCGCGTCAGCGGTGGGGAGCAACAATGAGGAGTGAGAAGTGAGGAGAGAGGAGTGAGGATACTGATACATTCACGCTGAACTCTCCTGAACATGGTTCAGGAAAGAAGCGATCGCATCCTGCCTATCTC